>JAYTRW010000333.1:0-12433 GCA_043745985.1 Methylotenera sp. | reverse complement strand
TTGCGTAAAGTATTGGCTCATCAGCTTGCATTGGCGTAAATTTACCAAAACCAAATTTTGAGTTTTTAATGACTTGCCATGCGCCTCTGGGCTCGGCATATTCTGGCTTTGAAAAGTGCTGCCTAATTTGTGTAGAAGTCATACTATGAAGTACATAATCCACATTTCCTATCAAAAGTGACCATTGTGTCTCGTCTTCATTCCCGGCACTTTCCAACTGATACAAATACCAATCATCATTCTGATATACCAATTGAAATATACTGTGGATAGTTTGCGTTAGCGTGTTCATGGCATAGTAAATACCTTGATCATTCAAGGTAATCGCTTTACCAAATGACGGAAAGTTAATCACGTTATTTGAGACATTGCTTGGTATGCTTGAAGAATGACTTGGCATTTTTGCACTCCCTTAACTTATCAAAGTTAAGCTTAGTGTATGCCTAGAACAATGAAGTCTAAACTGAAAATAACGTAAGATTAATGGCTTATTTCGCTTAGTTATTTCAATTATAAATCTAACTTAGTATAAGAAATAAAGGCTGCCTAAGCAGCCCTTTTGAGTTTATTACTGTGGGATTTATTACTTTAAAACTGATTACTTTTTGACCCAACCACTATCACTTTGATAATACCAGCCACTTTGCGCTTTATCTATCCAGCGACCAGCAAACGTGCCTTGAATATCGCCACGCCATTCTGGGTGACCGTTACCTGCGGCAATTTCTTTGTATAAGGCGTTGCGATCAGCATTCTCAGCTGCGACTAGCGCATTAATGCCTTGTCTATCTTTTAGAGGCACCGCAGTGGTGTCACGGACCGCGATCAGGCCATCTTTGCTTAGACCTATAGCGCCACTAGCATAATGCGGAGCCAACTGACTGTGGCGCGCTTGCATGCTGTTTTTAATCGCTGTAATCGCAGGCGTATTAAGTTCTAAATCTGGCACAGCATTTGCCAAGCTGATTGATAAAAACATCGCCATCACCACCATAAAAACACTCACTAGTTTTTGCATATTATTTCCTTTTTTATCGGTTCGCTTCTAACTTAATATGGTCGGTCTGATTCAAGTCAAACATTTTGGTTGAAACTCTACCTATTTAGCAGCTGGTGCCTCTGCAGGCTTATTGGTAGTTGTTTGCGCGTCATCTTTTAGCTGCCAAACATCGTCGATGATTTTATCCGCAGCTTTTTCTGCGGCAGCGGCGGGAAAGTATATGTTGATAGTCACACAAGCTGATAAGCCAGCCATCACCACTAACAAACTTATATTTTTGGTTAAATTACTTTTCATTGTTATTCCTTATTCAATAGCACAACTCAATAGTGACCAAATTAATGCGTAAAACTAAAGTAAAACTTTTGCTTACTTCACCAGCTCTCTTACTTTACTAGTCATCTTATTTCACTAGCACTTTGGTATTACCGTCAGTAATACGTTTTATTCTACCTAACAAATCAGACAAGCTGATTCTTTGTGTAAACCCATTCACATTCACCGCTGGTATCCCTTTACCTTTAACGATCACATACCCTGTTGCGGTTGACTCAACGCCACCCATTTCGCAGATATCTTGACGTAATTTGCAACTTAAGCCTATTTTGTCGTAATTAAACTCTTTAAAGAAACGTAAAAATGTCCGTTGCAAAGCTGCTGCCGTGCCTTCGCCACCCAAAGCGGTAATATTTTCCACCGCGCGCTGCGATATTTTTTTAAGATGCTTGCCTTCGCTGGTTTGAATAGAGGCATCCAAGCGCACTGGCTTCCAATTTTCTAGCATCATATTTTTTACATCGCCATCCAACTTACCTTCAATATTTCCAAAGCTGAAGGTACGCGTTAAATCGCCTAAATCTAAACCCCGCATTTGCAAATCAGCTTGTAAACGCGGCACCACGCCAAGCGGATCCTCAATTTTCAAGTTATCCATACCAATAGTGCCGTTAAAGACACTAAAGGTCATTGCACCGTCCATCACAAGTTGCTTACCCGCATAAGTCACTTGCGGTACACGGCCCGAAATTTTACCTTGCATGATTGGCCAACCTAGGGCCTTACTAAACTCGCTAATCGAAATTGGTGAGACATTCATGCCGACATGCCAATACCAGTTGTCAGCAATCATCGCCGCAGATAAATCTGTGAAATTAAGAGCACCATCTAAAATTGGCAAAGTGAGTTGTGGTGTGGTGAATGAATATCGATTAATCACCGCGCTTAACTTAGTATCTCCCAAAGGCATTTTAAGCAAACTTCCGCTTTCATATTCAATACTGACGGTTTTGGCACTGTTGTAATCCCATGGCAAATGCGCATTCATATGCTTGAAAGCGAACTTGCCATTTTTATCATCAATGTTGGCATCGCGCAAATTAAGCTCAAAACTACTTGGTTCTAAATTTTTAATCTCGAACTGCCAATCAGCTTTACCCGATACCTCCAAATTACCGAACACTGATTTTTCAGCCATGGGCTTCAGAAATATAGCGTAGAGCCCAGCAAAATCAACATCCTTTGCACTCACCTTAATATCTTCAACCGTTTGAGTTTTGGTATTAATTTGCACACTTGAGGTCATTTTACCGACTTCATTCACCAGCAAGCTAGCATTCTCAATATTCAGCATAGGCTGCTTGAAAGTGCCGTTAATTTCAAAGCGATTACCCGCTTTGCCAAAATAAAATGGTTGCCAAAACAACTCGCCTTTATCCCAGCTAATCAGGCCGTTCCATTGCCAAATGCTATTGATATTTTTTGCCGCAAGCTTAATTTGACCAGTGAGATTTTCACCCGCATGCAAGCCAGATTCGTCGCTAAAGTTTGTTGCATTAAAGTCAATATCGACTGCAAAATTATTGGGATAACTCACAAAATGAACTGAAAATGGCGCTTTTACTTGTTTGGCTATAAAACTGCCATTAAGGCAATCTAATTGCCCAATTTTTTCGGTATTAAATTGTTCGCATTGCAGACTGAAGGGGATGAACTCTTTTTCATTGGTCGGCTTCACCTCTGCTTTTAAACCTAGTGTCGGTTTAGAGCCTTTTAAATCCACCTGAAATTGTGCATTTTTGAGCTTACCTGCAGGCGCATCAATCTCGCCAACTTGAATTTGAATGGCACTAATGGCATAAGCCTGCTGACAAAACACGCTAGTGCATACACTAAAAACAATGGCTAGCTGACGAAACATTTAAGCTGCAAGCATCAATGATAAGCGTATTTAAGAAGGAAATACGCCTGTAGACAAGTATCGGTCGCCCCTATCGCAAACAATAGTCACTATCACCGCATTTTCCAGCTCTTTAGAAAGCTGTAGCGCAGTGTATAGTGCCCCACCACTTGAGATTCCTGCGAATACGCCCTCTTCTGTGGCTAACTTTCTAGTGATATTTTCAGCGCTCTTTTGACTCACATAACGCAATTCATCCACACGGTTAGCCTCGTAAATTTTAGGTAAATATTCCTCTGGCCATTTACGAATCCCAGGGATTTGGCTGCCCTCTTCTGGCTGCACGCCAACAATCTGAATGTTTGGATTTTGCTCTTTTAAATAGCGTGAAACGCCCATAATCGTACCAGTAGTGCCCATGCTCGATACAAAATGCGTCACTTTCCCGTCTGTATCGCGCCATATCTCAGGCCCAGTGCCTTCGTAATGCGCGAGAGGATTATCGCTATTACCAAACTGATCTAATACGATGCCCTCGCCCTCTGCTTGTAGCTTCATCGCCACATCACGTGCCAGCTCCATGCTGCCATCTTTAGGCGTTAATATCAGCTCCGCGCCATAAGCCCTCATGCTTTGGCGACGCTCTATACTTTGGTTGCCTGGCATGACTAATATCATTTTATAACCGCGCATTGCCGCCACCATCGCCAATGCAATACCTGTGTTGCCACTTGTTGCCTCTATCAGCGTATCCCCTGGTTTAATGTCGCCGCGCGCCTCAGCACGAGTAATCATGCTGTAAGCGGGTCTATCTTTAACAGAGCCTGCAGGGTTATTACCTTCTAGCTTGAGTAATATTGTGTTGCTAGTGTTGCCAGCCATGCGCTGCAACTTGACTAATGGAGTATTACCAACAAAATTATCTAATGTTTTATACATTTACTATAAGCTTCTTTATGTAGTTTCTTTATAGGTGTTTTTATTATTTGTTTAGTTTGGCTAAGACTTTAATTTTGCTAAAAGCAAGGCATAAACAGCCATACTAATAAAAGCTATAAGCGCCATTTGCGGTATGCTCAAGCCAAGAAAAGTCCAATCGATTGAGGCGCAATCTCCTGTGCCACGAAACACCAATTTCAATGCTTTTTGTAATGGAAAATTTTCAAACATATAGTCGAAACCAACACCGCAATCGGCAATCATCGTATCGCGATGCGCTTGTAACCACCAATGTCTAATTGCCACGCCCGCGCCGCCCAGCGCCGTTAGCACTTGCAATAACGTCAATAGTTTACCGAGAATAGTGGCAGGTTTAATAAATGCTGCGATTAAAAACAGTACGCCTAAACCCATAAATACCATACGCTGCGATATGCACAATGGGCAAGGATTCAATTGATAGTGCGTTTGTATTGCCAGTGCCAAGCCGACCAAACCAAAACAAGCCACGAAGCCAAGCAAATAGCCGCGCTTACCACCAATTAATTGATTAATCATTTTACATTTCATTTCGAATACCTTTATTTTTTAGCTGCGCGATTTTGTTAGCTGTCGCTTATAATTGAACCACAAAACATTGTAATAGATAACGCCTGATGACTGAACCTACTTTATTGAATGAAAAGCAAATTCGTAACGTGAAAATTTTGACCGTGAGCGAGCTAAATCGTTTAGCCAATCAGGTATTAGCGCAAAGTTTCCCGCTTTTCTGGGTGTCTGGCGAAGTTTCTAACCTGACACGTGCAGCGAGCGGACACTGGTATTTCTCACTTAAAGACAGCACCGCCCATGTGCGTTGCGTCATGTTTAAAGGCCGCAATAGCTATTTAGATTGGGTTCCAAAAGAAGGTGATAAAGTTGAGGCACGTTGTACTGTCACACTATACGAAGCACGTGGTGACTTTCAACTCACCATCGAGTTTTTACAACGCGCAGGTTTGGGTGTGCTATTTGAAGCATTTGAAAAGCTAAAAGTTAAGTTACAAAACGAAGGCTTATTTGATGCCGCTTTTAAAAATTCGCTACCAACGCATCCTAAAAAAATCGGTATCGTGACTTCGCCTGATGCCGCAGCATTGAGGGATGTACTCACCACACTCGAACGCCGCATGCCTAGCATTCCCATTGTGATTTACCCCGCGCCAGTACAAGGAAAAGGTGTAGCAATACAGATTGCCGACGCCATTCAGTTGGCTAATGAGCGCGCTGAATGTGATGTGCTGATTATTTGTCGAGGCGGTGGTAGCATTGAAGACTTATGGCAATTCAATGAAGAAGTTGTTGCGCGCGCCATTTCTGAGTGTTCGATACCCACCATTAGCGGTGTGGGTCACGAAACCGACTTTACCATTTGTGATTTTGTAGCCGATATACGCGCCGCAACGCCAACCGCTGCAGCTGAGCTAGCGACACCTTCCAGAGAAAATATACTAGGCGCACTCAAGCAGTTGAAACAGCAATTAAACCGTATGATGCAATATCAACTGAATCAACGCGTTCAAGCCCTAGATTACCTATCCCGCAGGTTAATTTCACCAGTCCAACAAATTGAGCAGCAGAAATCTCAAATGGCTCAAATGGCATTGCGTTTGAATACGGTGATGACTCAACAAGTAAAAAATAAGCAGCAAAATTTATTGCGTGCGAGCCAAAATTTAACTCATCTTAATCCACAAGCGGTGCTAACCCGCGGTTATGCCTTTGTACAAAACAAACTGGGGACGATTATCAGCTCAAGCCAGCAGTTACAACAAGGGGACGATGTTACCCTGACATTCGGTGCTGGCTCCGCCGAAGCCACTATCAATAAAACAAACGGACAAACAAGTCCCTGATATTTAATTTTACAATTGTCATCAAAGTTTCAAACTATAATTACAGAATAAACAATAATATTGTTTTATAGAACACTCTAAAGCTTAAGTTGGCGACTATGCAAAATAACCTAAATAATTTACCAGCAATACCTGCAGACAAAACCTTGCTAGCGGCAATTGATTTGGGCTCAAACAGCTTCAGACTTGAAATCGGTCGCTTAGACAGTGGCCATATTCAGCGCGTAGAATATCTAAAAGAAGCGGTACGGCAAGGTGGAGATTTAGACGAAAATCGTAACTTAACTGCAGAATCCATAGAACGTGGTATTCGCTGCCTAGCTAGGTTTGGCGAGCGCTTACAAGGGTTTGATCCATCTCATGTACGCGCCGTTGCCACTCAAACCTTACGTGAAGCTAATAATCGTGATGTATTTATCAAACTAGCTAAAAAAGCTTTGGGCTTTGATGTAGAAGTCATTTCCGGTGTGGAAGAAGCCCGTCTCATCTACAAAGGCGTCAGCAGATTTTTACCGCAATCGAATGAGCGTCGTTTGGTAATAGACATTGGCGGCCGCTCTACTGAATTCATTTTAGGCCAAGGCTTTGCATCGCAACACACGGCTTCATTACACGTAGGTTCAGTGGCGTGGTCACTCAAAAATTTTGGTTCAGGTGATTACACAGAGAATGCCTTTACCCGCGCAGAAATTGCGGCTGAATCCATTTTTGACACCTTAGGTACTCACTTTAATCATGCACAATGGGATATTGCCTATGGCGCCTCTGGCACGGTTGGCGCGGTAGCTGACGTGTTAGTCCAATATGGGCGACCTGTTAATACGATCACCAAAGAAGGCCTATATTGGCTTAGAGATGAGTTATTACGCACTAAGCACGTTGATAAATTACGGCTATTAGGTTTAAAAGAAGATAGGAAACCTGTGATTGCAGGCGGCTTATCTATTCTCATTGGCATATTTGATTTCTTAAAAATTGAAACGTTAAATGTTGCGCAAGGCGCACTCAGACACGGTTTGCTGTACGACATGCTCGCACGTGACAATGAAATGGTCGATTTAAGAAACGCCTCTGTTCATCGTTTAGCACGTAAGTTTGATGTAGATGAACCGCACGCAAAAACTGTGGCAGAGGTTGCTGGGAAGTTATTTGAAAAAATTAGTGAGAACATACATTTTGCTGCTGGCGAACAACAATTGCACGCGAGTAAATTACAGTGGGCTGGCCTACTACATGAAATCGGCTGCGCAGTTTCGCCAGTTGATGCAAATTTACATGGTGCATACATACTAGAGCATACCGAGCCAGCGGGCTTCTCACAAAGCGAGCTACACTGTTTAAGCCTGCTAACACTAGGTTATAAAGGCAAATTAAAACGCTTGGAAACTGACTTTTCAGATCGTATTTTCGTCATGCAACTCATCTGTTTGCGTCTAGCAGTTATTTTATGCCATGCTCGTCAAATGCCTAATTTACGAGGCTTTCAGTTGGTTTACAGTCAAAACCGCATTCAACTCAATATACCGAAATCTTGGCCTGAAAAATTTCCGCAATCTTATTATTTATTAGACGAAGAAACCATCGCTTGGCAAAAGATAAACTGGCAACTTAAGATTTCTAATATTTAACATATTGTCATAAAAAATTCACATTCAAACATTCGGTAACGGTATAAACTGTTTATACCGTTTATTTAGGAGACCATAATGTCAAAAATCAATCAGCTACAAGCTGCAGCATTAAAAGCGCCTGTTGAAAAAACGACTCCAGTGAAAGCTGAAGTCAAAAAAACTGTGACACCAAAACCGTTAGTTGCCAAAGCAGCAACGACTAAAGCAGTTGCACCTAAGCCTGCTACAACCACAACAAGCAGCCCAGCTAAAGTTGCACCAAAAACAGCTGCGCCGAAAACTGTAAAAGCTAAAGTGCCTGCAAAAGAAAAAGCGCCTAAATTAAAGATGGAACGTGATAGCTTTACAATGCCAAAAGCGGAATATGCACAGCTTTACGTGTTGAAAGAACGTTTAGCCAAATTAGGTAATCCTGCGAAGAAAAGTGAATTGTTACGCGCTGGTATTATGCAGCTAGCTGCGATGACCGACGCTGCATTGAAAGTGGCTATGAGCAAAGTGCCAACAATCAAGACAGGCCGCCCAAAAAAGAAATAATATAGCCTATAAATTAGGGTGTTTAACCGAGTGTAAGTAAGTTTGCATAACACCATTATTCATACGCTGGCGCAGCCACCACACTGCGCCCTTCTTTACTGCGCATGCACCCTCATTCATACCAAGTAACTTGGTAATTAACTCACCTAAATTGGGTTGATGTCCAATAATTAAGATAGTTTGGCTGCTATCGTCATTGCTAATCTTGGTAGCAATCATCTCTGGCGTACTATCTACGCTCAAAAAGTCAGCCACTTCAACCTTAATTGAACTTAGCGCTTGTAACGCGGCTGCGGTCTGCAGACAACGTGTTGCTGGGCTACAGAACACAGTGGTATTTATTGGTAAATGTCGATTCAACCATTTTGCCATTTTAGCAGCATCTTTATGACCGCTTTTAGTTAATACTCTGTCAAAATCTGCGCCACTTTTACTATGGATTTCAGCTTCAGCATGTCGCCATAAGATTAAATTCGCCATCGTGTTTTCTACGCCAAGTTTTCTAAGCTAGGTTTTTTATGGCAGGGATTTTAAATACGCTATGTTTCTTAAACTAGTTTTCGTATTTTTTTAGTAACTGTTGCTGCGCGCTTAAAGCACTCGATTTAGATTGTGGCAAGGCTAGAGTGCTCAATGTGTAAGTTCCATCTGCGTTAAGTAGCCATGCATCTTTGTTATCATCTAAAGACATCTGGCAGCATTCAAGCAACACGCGCGCACGATTCACTGCATCGACGATAGGCCAGGCAATTTCCACACGGCGCATCATATTTCGGTTCATCCAATCGGCACTTGAAAGCCACATATTTTCGACTTCATCCACTTTAAAATAGAAAACTCTAGAATGCTCCAACAGTCTTCCGATAATGGACCGCACTCTGATACGCCCCTCTAGGCCAGGCGCATCTATAGGCAAGATGCAAGCGCCACGTAATATCAAATCGATTTCAACGCCCGCACGTCCTGCATTAACCAAAGTCTGCACTAATGCGACATCAGTGAGTGCGTTCATTTTTAAAATAATGCGTGCAGGTTTACCTGCTTTTGCGGCGAGCTCAGCACTTCTGATTTTAGCTAACATTTGTCTATGCAAGTTAAACGGCGCAACCAATAACTTTTGCATACGAGGTAATTGTATTTGACTAGCAATATGCCTAAACAGATACTCCATATCTCGAGTGATTTGCACATCGGCTGTTAACATACTCACATCGGTATATAAACGTGCAGTTCTAGGATTATAGTTCCCCGTAGAAACATGTCCATAATGCTTTAAACTCGCACCCTCACGACGCATGACTAGCAACATCTTGGCATGTGTTTTTAAGCCCACAACACCGTATACCACCTGCGCACCCACTGATTCTAAATCTTCAGCCCAGTTAATGTTCGCCTCTTCGTCAAAACGCGCTTTTAGCTCAACCACAGCCATGACTTCTTTGCCGCGCCTAACAGCTTCTTGCAGCAGTTTAAGCATGCGTGGGTCTGAACCCGTACGATAAATAGTTTGCTGAATCGACAATACATCTGGGTCATAAACCGCTTCACGCAGAAAATCGATGACTGACTCAAAGCTCTCATAAGGCTGATGAATCAATATATCTCGCTGCTTTAGCTGCGTAAAAAATGATTGCCCAGAAACTAATTGCTCGCTACGTTTAGGCTCAAATGGTTTAAATTTCAGATCATTGCCTTCGGCTAAATCTGCCAATTGCATCAAACGAGCGAGATTCACAAGACCATTAACACGATATAAAGACTGCTTAGGCAAATCAAATTGCTGCAGTAAAAACTTAGCAAGCTTTTCATCGCAGCCGTGTGACACTTCTAAACGAACCGCATCACCAAAGTTACGTTGCACTAGACCTTGTCTCAAAGCTGTACGCAAATTCTTCACATCATCTTCATCTACAGCCAAATCTGAATGACGAGTTACCCTGAACTGTGAAAAATTAAGCACTTCGCGGCCAGTAAATAAACTCGCCAAATGCGCTCTGATAACACTGGATAAGGAAACAAATTTTTGCTGTTTATCGCTTAAATTCTTAGGGAGTTTTATTAAGCGCGGCAACACTCTTGGCACTTTAACAATGGCAATATGGTTATCGCGGCCAAATGCATCGTTGCCACCTAATAACACAATAAAATTGAGTGATTTATTGGCAACTAGCGGAAAAGGATGTGATGGATCAAGCGCTACTGGTACCAACAAAGGCCGCACCTCAGTTTCAAAATACTTGGCTACCCATTTACGTTGCTCTGCCGTACGATCACCATGCGAAACTAAATACACGCCTTTTTTTGTCAGCGCCGGCATCAATTCGGTATTAAAGATTTGATATTGCTTATCTACCAATGTATGCGCGGCTTCTGATATGGCCTCATAACTTTGTACGTTAATATCGCTTTTACGTTCATCTTCACGCATCGCGTTTACATGGGGCGCTGCACGCACTTCGAAGAACTCATCTAGATTTGATGAAACGATACAAATAAAGCGTAAACGCTCTAGCAATGGATAATCAGGATTCTGTGCGAGACTTAATACACGTTGATTGAACGCTAAAATGCTGATGTCGCGGTTAAGTAGTTTTAACGGTGGGTAAGTTGAGCGCATATGATTTTTAGTATTAATATGCATAAGATATTATGCGCCGATTGTGACAAATAGATGAATTTTTGATGAAAAACAATCTAAGCGATAGAACTAGTTTTAGTGACATTTTTCTGTAATACTTCTATACCAGAATCCCTCTATAGATTTTTATATAGAAAATAATAACGATGGTTTATGAAAAATCAGCACTTGGGTTCAATGAATTTATCAACCGAAATCGCACGCTAGGCGTAAGAGAACGACAAGTTTTGCTGTTGGTTAATGGTGTTCGTAATATTGATGAACTAGAAAAGTTTTTTAAAAAAGAGCAACTAACAATCACTCTGAATAAGTTAATGTCAGATGGTTACATTCATCAATTCAACAGCATAACTTCATTGAGTAAAAATAAAACACTTAGTCACTCAACGCTTAGTACACTGTCTTTCATTACCTCAATCAGTGATGAGTTACCTATCGATTCAGCAAAAATTGCTGCCATTAAAACCATACTTATAGAGTCTACTGAAGATTACTTAGGATTAATGGGACACAATATCAAGGTATGCGTTAACTCATGTAACAATGAATACGACTTAAGAAGTTGCATCTCAATGTGGCATATGGCAATGCGAGAATCAAAACTTGGTCGAGAGTCTACAAGTTTTTTATTAGAACAAATTCATCAAACGCTAGAGAACAAAATTTTGGGTTCTGACAGACACACTCATTAACTTCAGGCTCACTAACTCTTTAACAAGCCTCGAATTAACAACCCTGCTGCCGCAAACCCAAAAGGCGCGGTCACGCATACGCTAGAGCCATAACCTGCGCAGTTTAAGCCCGTGATTGCCGCATCACTTGTTTCACATACACGATCTGGCTTGATGACCTCTTCATCGGAATAAACGCATTGAATACCCAGTTTTGAAGGCTTATTATTAACTGTATAGGCTTTTGTAAAACCATAATCTCGACGCAGTAAGTTACGTACTTTTGCCAGCAACTTATCATGACTGACTTGGCTTAAATCAGCCTGTTTAATGCGACTTGCATCTAGGCGGCCACCTGCAGCTCCAGTCATCACTAATGGCGTATTATTTTGCTGACAGAATGCAGCAATAGCCGCTTTGGCTTTCGCATCGTCTATACAATCAATTACGCCGTGAAAATTACGATTGAGCATGGTATTCACGTTTTCTGTTGTTACAAAATCTTCAATTTCATGTACCACAGCTGTTGGATTAATAAGACGAATACGCTCCGCCATTGCCGTCACTTTGGCTTTACCAAAGGCACCCTCTACTGCATGCAACTGACGATTCACATTCGACTCAGCAATGTTATCTAAATCAATCAATGTGATTATACCTACAGCATTGCGTGCAACGGCTTCAGCTGCCCAGCTACCCACGCCACCGATACCGATGACGCATAGATGCATCGCTTGTAATGTTGCTAAGCCATCAACACCATATAACCTTGAAACGCCGCCAAACCGGCGTGCTATATCTATCGTCTCACTCATGCTGTACTGTCAGTTTCCAGCACCACAAATGCTGCGGCTAAATTCTTCTCGTCACTAATACTAATATGCATTTGCGTGATATTTTTAGATTGCAGCAACGCTTGCAATTCGGGCGCTAGCACCAATAATGG
>JAYTRW010000332.1:0-12451 GCA_043745985.1 Methylotenera sp. | reverse complement strand
TGATAGTCGTTGACGCCATTGATGATGCCATGTGATGAAATCGGGCGCATCACTATTTTCTTCTACATTTAAGCCTAAAACCAAGCCTGAAGATAAGTCGCGAAAGGTGTTGGTATAGTCCATACGGTACTTTTTCATGCAACTCAATAGCTCTTCCACCAATGCAAGATCATCAGGCTCGATTGTAAATAAGCCTAACTTTTTCCGCATGCCAGTTAGCCAATACTGCTGATATTTATCTGCAAATGCACCAAGCGCGGTTTCTGCAATTCGTATAGATTCTTCTAAATCTTGATGCAACAGTGGCAATAATGTTTCAGCAAATCGCGTCAAATTCCATTGCGCGATAGGCGGTTGGTTACCAAAAGCGTATCGACCTTGCTGGTCAATCGAACTAAATACGGTCGCAGGGTCATAGTTATCCATAAACGCACAAGGACCAAAATCAATGCTTTCGCCACAAATAGACATATTGTCAGTATTCATTACACCATGGATAAAGCCGACTTGCATCCACTGTGCAATGAGTTTGGCTTGATTTTCAATCACGGCATTTAGTAGCGATAAATACTTGTTTTCAGAGTTTACTAGAGTTGGAAAGTGTCGATTTAAAGTGTAATCCGCTAATGATTTTACAAGCTCTGTATTTTCATGTGATGCAGCAAATTGGAATGTACCAACTCGAATATGACTGGCAGCTACTCGCGTTAGAATGGCACCAGGCATTGGGCTATCGCGATACACTAGTTCACCTGTTGTGACTACAGCCAAGCTGCGTGTAGTCGGTATGCCCAGCGCATACATCGCTTCACTGATGATATACTCCCTAAGCATAGGGCCAAGCGCTGCGCGACCATCGCCACGGCGTGAATAAGCGGTAGAGCCTGCGCCTTTAAGCTGAATATCA
This sequence comes from Methylotenera sp., assembly GCA_043745985.1. Taxonomy (GTDB): domain Bacteria; phylum Pseudomonadota; class Gammaproteobacteria; order Burkholderiales; family Methylophilaceae; genus Methylotenera. The sequence continues at coordinate 11,544 of JAYTRW010000332.1, read as the reverse complement.
TAGCGATTACTCTCTGGCGTAATATGCTCCCCGAGTAGTATTGCTCTACCATCGCCAAGCATGTTTAAATGACCAAACTGATGGCCAGCATATGCCTGTGCGATGGGCTCTGCACCTACAGGTATTGTGTTGCCTGAGAAAATAAAATTAGCCTCATCTTTTAATAAAGACTCCGCATTTAACCCAAGTGAATTGGCTAATGGCTGATTGAATAGTACGATATGGGGCACTTTAACAGCTGTTGGCTTCTGCTTCACAAAAAAAGTTTTGGCTAGACGCGTGTAGCTATTATCAAAATTCCAGCCAGATAATATTGCAGGGCTTTCATTTAAGTCTTTTTCTGAAGCTTTCAATTGGTTTAATCCTTATTAAATTACTGCGATATTGATTAGCTTTGATAATAACGATTCACTTCAAAGATGAGAAACTTTTATATCCAGTATGACTGTGCGAAGCTTAAAATAATTCAGCTTGTGCTGCGGGCGGCGTGGCTAAAAGCTCGTCTATATCAATCTCAAAAATGCCAAGCTTGCCACGACAAGGCATTAGCGCTAAAGGCTGTGCTTGCTCAAATAGAAAGCCGAAGTATTCCTGATGAACTCCGCCAAAATGTGCACGTTGCTGACGGCTAATATCATTAGGAAGCTCTCCTGGCCGACAGCAAAGCACTAAATTAGCGATGCCCACCACGCCACCGTACTCAAGTTTGTCTTTATCGGGTAATGGAATATCCGTATGTAACTTAAGGTAGTCGTAATACACCTCATACAGACCTTTACTTGCATGAATCAGCACGGGTCCGCGATATTGCGTTCCCCAAGTACGATCATCCACCAGCAGATAGCCGTTTGCAATCAGCCATGCATAGGGCTGTTTGAGCGAAAGTGCTTTTGTGATGCCTTGAGGAAGTAGGGTGCTAGTCATACGAGTTAACTTTTGCATATGTTGTTTAAGCAAGTCAATGGTGGGAGTGTTGAGCATGTTTAATTTGCTTCTTTCGGAAGCGTAAGATTCAATGGCATTTTATCAGAAAAGAAACCCCATCATATTTATAAGAGTGTTTTAGCACTGATATTTTTACTATATACAAGTCAATTAAAAATAGTTATCGATGTGAATGTCAGGTTCTTGTAAGCAAAGACATGCAATATGAGCTCATAAAAATTAGGTTTTTCTAATTATTGACAAGCTTAAGGTAGTAAATATATGGCAATCATGGCACGCACTCATTTAGACAGCACGATGCAACTTACTAATTTGCTGGAGTTAGGCAAAGATTATTGCAGCGATCATCTAGGGCGCTTCTTTCAAAACAAATATTCGCAACTTGCCCCTGTGGCGAATCAATTTGAAATCCCTGCTAAGCTGGCTACAAAGGATGAAAAAGAGTGTTATGCCATCTGCGTAATGATGAATAACCATATTGTAGACTTAAAATATTTCAGCGACATATTTCAAGATTGGGATAACAATAAGCACCTAGAGAACATATCGTCAGAACTAAAGCCCGAAAAATTTAGCACATTTATTAATGATCATAGACTTTTATCTGTCATCAAGCGTTTTAAAAAGGTCAATGACGAAATTGTGATTGGACGTTGCCGAGGTCGCGAATTTACACCCATTAATTAACTTTAAGCATGGGGCTGAGTTGACAATAATCTGACCAGTCATCTTTTTCGCAAATCACTCTCAAAACTTCCACACTAAATATTTAGTGTGGATGCCACAAGTCAGTCATTTTATAATGACGTACAATGAAGCCTTTCAAGCCCAATTCAGCAGTAAGCTATATTTTCCATGACTAAAGCTACTTTATGATTTCGCAAATATCAATGCAAACAACAGGCGCATACTGGCAGCTAATCACGCAACTTGGCTCATCAAGCTTATTATTTCCTGTGTTAGCCATATCGGTGGTTACGCTTTGGATATCTAATCAGAAAACGGCTATTTATTTATGGCTGACTGCACTAACATTGGCCGTCACTGTTACGCTCACCACTAAATTGCTTTTCCTCGGTTGGGGAGTAGGCATTGCTTCATTAGACTTTACTGGCGTTAGCGGTCATACCTTATTAGCCACTTCCATCCTGCCAATCTTGTTTTTTTCGGTCGGTGGAGATGCGCAAACTAAGTTAAGAAATATTGGCCTATGGTTTGGTCTGTTGCTTGGCTTTGCAGTAGGTGTGTCACGCATCGTCCTTGGCATGCATAGCATCAGTGAAGTAGTCGCAGGCTGGGTTTTGGGATTGATGGTATGTAGCGTGGCTATATACGCGATTAAAAGTCATCGTCAGGGCTTAGTTTATCTACAGATATTAGCGTTGTGCCTACTACTGGCCTTTGGCTCAACTGTACCAAACTATATTCCAGCACATGACATGTCAATCAAACTAGCTCTATATCTATCTGGCCATGACCAGCCGTTTACACGGTCCTATTTTCATGACGGCTAAAACTCCTAGCCAGCTTCGATAATGCATCTCAGATTTATTTGATTACAATTGCTCATTGTAGGCTAGAATTGCTGTGGATTTGAATCCACAGCATGTAGTTGTAGTTATGGTTTACCGTAGTTCATAGGCATAAATTGCAACTTGCTCCATGGGAAGCCACTAAGTACAGCATACTGTGCCTTATTCTCATATAGGTCAGGATAAGGGTCAGCTATCCCTTGTGCGATATATGTTTTTGCATTTTGAGCTCGTAAACCAATAGCACCAGCGTGGTCCCAAACTACAAAACCATATTTCTGTGCAGCTTTGGCAATCACTTTACCCGCCTTACTCATAGTTAAAGTATCTACATTAATCGTTGGGTCTAACCTAAAGCGCTGGCCCTCTGCAATACGATTAGGCAAGCCTAAAGGGTTGTATCCATCGGAACGATGCGCAGGGTAAGAAAACACATTCCAGTGATCTAAATCGACTAATGAAATTCCTATTGCATGTTTAATCTCTCCTCTCGCTAACTCTTCTGCAGTTATCTGCCCACCAATGAATGGTAGGCTAGTTGCAGTAGTTCCGTAGTAGCTTTGAAAGACACCGTCGCTTAAACTTGCACTCCCAAGCTTACCTCCCCAGCAAGCAGACCAAGCCCCAGTCACTGGATCCAACTTAGCTTTCCATAGCTCCCAGTAGCTGTTTGTACTTGGCTGATATATGGCCATCTCGCCATCAGTTCCTGATGACTGTTGAGCATAATTAGGAATAGGTACAGCACTCATCATATTTGTGAATGTAGGGTCTATATGGCTCTTGTTTTGACAGTTGTTGAAGCCCACAACGACTGACTTAACATTGGTATCTACTGTGTAGACAGGGGCGGAGTAACTGTAAGTGTTAATAGTTACTGTGCCGTAGTATTTTGCTTTCTGGCGTAAAAATTCATTTGTTAAATCGTCAGAATTTGCAGCTAGTAAGGTGTCTTTTGGAATTGGAGTGTACCAAAAACTAGTTTTTGCAAAAACTGTATCTGATGTTGGCAATACAGAAGCAGTTGGTGTTGAGGATGTTGTGGTGGAAGTGGCTTGCGTAGTGTTGTTGACTGTTGTTGTTTTAGTAGGCTTAATTGCCTTTTCTGGTTTAACTGTAAGCCCAGGAAGCGACCGATGAAATAATTCGGTAGACGGGGAAATACATGCACTATTAGAAAAGCTCATCCTGCCATTTTTATCTTTACAGCCATAAACAGTCGCTGCATTAGCCGTCGTGTAAATACTTAAAATTAAAATGGTCATCAAATTTATTTCGAATATAGTTTTTCTAATAAACATATTATTCTCCAACTGTTAAGCTAAGGTAGTAAGTCTTAAAAATCTATATCAATATAGTGCTATATCCAACAATATAACCCAGTTGATTAAAAATAGCATTGTAAACTTCTCTACAATACATCTTTAGCTTTGAGTTGATTTTCTTTTCGAGCAGGGGTGCATGTAGTTAGTCATAAAAATAACATTACAGAAATTTAAGTGCAGTTTCATAAAACTCCCATATTTATTAATCATCCACACTAAATTAATGACGTCAATCTTTTGAGAAACTTTAGGGTGCTATAAAAATATTTATTAACCGTACTAGATAGCCACGAATGCAAGCTAGTGACTCAATGTTTTATAAATTAAAGTTGGAGAATTGAGAAGGTAGATATTGCAGTTAACGAGAGGGTTCAATATTTACTTTAACTCGGCTGTTAATGTTACTTAATCTCGTCATCCGTCTTTACTGAGTCGCCGCTTTAGTAATGTTATTTCTTTGTTTTTTGTATGTTGCAGCGATCAGTTAAATAGCTCATGACTTCATGTAAATTTTCATCTGAGCTATCTAGCAGGTAGGGTGAGGCTTCATCAATAAATTCATCCCATAGAGACATGAGTTGATTTATATCATCCTGTGGCGCAGTCTTAATTAGATTAAGCACTTCATTTTGTAAAAGACCATTTTCGCGGATGTTTAAAACTGCTTTTTTAGCTTCGAAGACTTTTAAAGTGGTTTTATGACTTACTCCAGCAGCCACACAGAGAAATAGGGTCAGGAGCAACGAATCCTCATCAGTACTACCGGCATCAGTATTTCCTATAAGCGAAAACCAGTCGGCTGCAAGCGCTTTGTCGAATCGACTTACTTCATTTAACTGATCGTACAAGTAGAAATACTTACTATGTTTAAGGTCATTTAACACCAACTCTAAGTTAATGGATTGATTCACTATTTTAGGAATATCTTCATTTTGAATGCTCTGGAGAGTAGCTTTGATATTGGCCTGAAGTTCAATTGGTACATCCTCTATAAACTTACTTGAAGAGGTCACATCACCTAGAAGCGCCCATTCTTTACGCATTGAGGTGAATATCTCGAGTAATGTAGCTTCGTCAGGAAATTTGTTTTTGTTTGCCATGGCCTTTTTTGCACCATAGGCTAAAGATAGCAAAGATGTACGAATGACATGTTGACTCGATGCATGCATGTCATTTAATTCACTGGCAGTCGCCCCAAGTTTTTTGACCAGCAATGTGGCCAAATTGATTTGGTTTTTATAGCGCTCGCAATCTTTAAATGATTGCCTATATTTAGCGACAGACAGCTCTTTGCTTAAACACTTTTTTAGAAATTCGCGCTCAGAATCAAGTCGAGATGATCCAAAATGCTCATCTTCTGGCATGCTGTAAAGCGCTTTTAGCATTTGTGATCCACCACGAGAGAGTGCTCGAAATGGTTTATCTTTTAAAAGTTGTGCGGCTTTATCTAGCTCACCATCCGTTGTATCTTCAAGATATAGGCTGACCAAACTCACCATACGCCTCATGGAGACTTCTAGATTTTGTCTCAGGTGAGTGGATTCATCAAAATACTCTGCTATTTGTAGCGAGCCTGTGGCTGCATCATTGATCATTTCAGCTAACCTGGCTTGATCGATGAAGTTGTTTTGAACCGCATGTTTAAGCACCTTTTCAAAGAAAGGCGCATTGTCATAGGCTGCAACAGAATGAGTATGTTGAGTATGTTGAGTGTGTGCCATAAGTGATTATTTAACGAGACAAAGGCTAGGTATTTAGCTAATAGCGCCTAAATTGCAGAGTCTTCATCCTCATCATCTTTGGTATCTTTTTCTTCAGGTACCGTGTTCTCAGCCGCTTCATCCTCATCGTCTTCACCAGTATGTACAACCTCAGCAATTACTCGCGCCTGCAGCTTGGCTTTTAATAAGACAAGTACTATATCGTAAATGTCTGCATGTTCATGACGGAGTAACCAGGTGAGCTCTTTCCAATCATGATCGCTAATTTCTGAGCGTGATATATCCTCAGTATCGAGTGCTGCAAATGTCTCTCCTACAACCTCTTCTGCGCGATCTGACAGGTAATCGGCGAATGTCTCATAACCAAACTCAAGTTCGGCGATTGCTTCAATGAACTCGTTTGCATCAGCATCTTCGCGAAAAATGACTGAATTCATCATTCCACGAAGTTGTTCGTGAGACATATCTTTATAGAGTCGCTCTAAAACAACTACGCGTGCAAATTGTTCAGGAGTAATCAGTAAATTCAATAGTGATTGTTTAGATGAGTCATATTCGCGAATGACGGCTAACAAATCCTTAGCTGGAATGTCATCAAGCACTTCTATTAAGGCATGATCACCCTCGGTTTCTACTAGGGCGGTAAGTATAGCCTCGGCTCTAACAATGTCGCCAGACTGAATAAGGTTAGTTGCTTCTACAACGACTAAATGTGTCATTTTTATCCTATATGTATTGACTAAATTCTACTGTGAACGCTTCTAATGACTATCGAATCCATGCTCAGATAGCCATTCGCCGCCAGATTCAGCAAGGTCATCTGATTCTTCAGTTTCCATTTCTTCAACCGCATCTTCACTTATCTCATATAGTGCATAAAGGTGCTCTAGCATGACTGTAGTCAATAAAAAGTGCTCACCACCAGCTTCAACTTTTATTTTTTCAATGATACTTGTTGCCCATGGCTGAAACTGCACGCTAGACGATATATCATTCCATGCTGGAAACATAGCAGGTTCTTTATCAAGATAACTCATGATGATTTTTGGTTGTTTAATCACAACACTTTTATGAAAAATAACCGCCATCATCTCAGGGTTAGTCTTTATCATCGGCATCAAATCAGGTATTTGCGTGCGCTTTTCTTTAAGGCGATCTGCCAGCACATCCTCGCCACCAGAATCAGTTTTAAAGTCGTTTATATCAGCTACATAAGTAGCCATTAGGTCAGTAAAGTAGCGCGAAATTCTCATTGTTTTAATATTCCATCTATGTAGTACTGCCAAATTTCATGTGCTGTGTTTATTGGACTATCCAATAAACTACGTCTGCGGTTTTCGTCGTATGTTTTCTTTTTATCAGTATCGGAAAGTATTTCGTAGGCTTCCTGCACCTGCCTAAACTTTGCAGGAGCATCACTTGCCGAGTTTTTATCAGGATGGTATTGGGATGCCATCTTGCGGTAAGTGGTTTTTATATCAGCTAAGGTCGCGCTAGCGGTAAGGCCTAAAACTTCGTAGTAATTTTTCAATTTTATCCACCAAATTTAGAGAAGCTAACAAAACAATTTGTATGTGTAGCTTAGTAATTTGGACCTAAAACGAAAAAGCCCCACATTGCTATAGGGCTTTTTCTTGTATTTGGCTCCTCGACCTGGGCTCGAACCAGGGACACACGGATTAACAGTCCGTTGCTCTACCGACTGAGCTATCGAGGAATATTCGATGTTTTTTTATTCGATAAAAAAGCACCCTGTTAGGAGTGCTTTTTAATATATTTGGCTCCTCGACCTGGGCTCGAACCAGGGACACACGGATTAACAGTCCGTTGCTCTACCGACTGAGCTATCGAGGAATATTCGGTTTTTCTTACAGCTTCTATTTCTTCACAAACCGTTGATTTTGTGAAGCCGCTATATTAATGACTTAGCGGTACTTGGTCAACGTCAAAATGCTTTTTTTTAAATATTGAGTGCTTTTTCAATTCTATCTAGCGCATTGCTTAGATTTTCCATAGAAGTGGCGAATGAAATGCGGAAATAGCCTTCAGCACCGAAGGCTGAACCTGGTACCACAGCCACGTCAAATTCCTCAAGTAGATATTCAGCTAATGCCATGTCTGTAGCCGCTTTAATTTTTCCAGCTTTGTACAGGCTGTCAATGGCACTGCGCGCGTCTGGGAATGCATAGAAAGCGCCACCAGCCATTAAGCAGCTTAAGCCTGGCATTGTATTGAAACGGTTAACCACGTAAGTGTGACGCTCTTTAAATGCGGTGACCATCGGTGTGATGCAGTCTTGTGAACCTTCAAGTGCAGCTTGCGCGGCGACTTGAGAGATGGAGGTTGCATTGCTAGTAGATTGCGATTGTAAAATTTCCATCGCTTTAATGATATAAGCTGGGCCAGCAGCATAACCTATGCGCCAACCAGTCATTGAATAGGCTTTAGAAACACCGTTGAGTACGATACAGCGGTCTTTTAGCGCAGGTGTTGCATTGAGAATGTTGTAAAACTTGTCGCCAGTTAAATTAACATGTTCGTACATGTCATCTGTTGCCACTAATACATGCGGATGTTTAAGTAGCACTTCGCCCAAGGCCTGTAATTCAGCCAAGCTGTATACCGCGCCAGTTGGGTTGGAAGGCGAGTTAATCATAAAGATTTTAGTTTGCGGCGTAATGGCTGCCTCTAGCTGAGCAGGTAGCAATTTAAAACCTTGCTCGATGCCGCATTCAATAATGACTGGCGTTGCTTCAGCCACTAATGCAATGTCTGCATAAGACACCCAGTAAGGTGCTGGAATGATGACTTCATCGCCTTTATTCAGCACGGCGAGACATAAATTGAATATGGTTTGTTTGCCGCCAACGCCAACAATCACTTCATTTAATGCATAGTCAAAACTATTTTCATTTTTAAATTTGTTGACAATCGCTTTTTTTAGCCCTGGAATACCTGCGACAGGCGTGTATTTTGTGAAGCCATTGTCAATCGCCGTTTTTGCAGCATCTTTAATGTGTTGTGGCGTATCAAAGTCTGGCTCACCCGCAGCTAAACCAATAATAGGGCGACCTTCAGCTTTGTATTTACCTGCTTTTGCAGTAATCGCTAGCGTAGGAGATTCTTTGATTGATTGGACGCGTTTAGATAAAACGGATGCCTGATGAGCTGCTGATGACAAAATGTGCTTCCTTAAAACAAATTTTTGCAATTAATTGAATGGGCGCTATTTTACGCATAAAAATGCGGTTTAGGAATGATTTATCGTGAGTTATCACGTAGTTGCAGAAAGTTTGTAGTTAGAGAAACTTTAAAGTTAAGAGGCTTTGAGTTTAACGCCTCTTAACTTGAGTGATTTATTGGCGCGTAAAACTTAGCATTCCATGTTACAGCCCAACATCTGACTATATTCTTGTGCTAAATCTTTATTGATGTTGGCAATGGCTACATTAATATCATGCACAACCGCTTTATCTCCAGCAGATTGGGCAATAGCGCCTAGTCTGAATAAGGAGTCAGTGTTTGAGCTGTCAAGCATTACGGATTTTTTGTAAGATACTTTTGCCTCGTCAATTTTTTGCATGTTTTCTTGCGCGTTGCCTAATTCGTACCATGCGTTTGAGTTGTTAGGATCGGCATCTATCCAATTTTGTGCAATCTTGGCAAGTTTGGGCCAATCCTGATTAATTTCAGGGAGTGCAATTTGCATAAAAAACGGTTTTTTATCGTCATCTTCTTCCCAAAATGCTTTGCCTTTGATAGGGAAGGTGGTTTCAACAGGTAGCTTCTCAAGATCGGCTAACCATTCGATGGGTAGTGAATAAAAGTATGCATGCCGGCCAGGTGTTTTAAATGTATTAATACCGAGTAGGTTGCCTTCTACATCAAAAATACCACTACCACTAGCTCCCATACGGAACGCGGCATTGCTTCTAATCACACGTCCGCCTTCAAATGTGTAAGTGGAGTTGATGACGCCTGCTGAAGTTAAGGGTGATGGCGCACCATTTGAATGGCCGATTGATATAATATCTTGACCACGTTTCAGGTCATGACCGATTACAATAGTGGCTGGTTTAAATGGTAAGTTAGATGTAGTTAATAAACATAAATCATGCCACCGGTCTGCTTGTACCGAAAGCACATCGTAGGTGTCTTCGCCACGTGCTATCCAAGGACTTTTTGTGCTTCGAAATATATGGCAATTGGTCATGACCTTATTTTGGGCAACGACCACGCCAGAACCGTAAGACAAGCCACCTGTGTCGTTGTAGCCGCGCACCATCACAACGGTTTGCAATGCACTGAGTACTTTTTGTTGGTCGATTGCGAATGCGTTTTGCACAGAAGCTAATAAAGCTACAAGTAGAGCGAGTTGCGTAGTGAGTCTAGGCATAATAATTTCCAATCATGACTTTAGTTTAGTTTTGGATGATTAACTTTAATACGAGTTACACAGCTTTCTGGATACAGCCGTATGCTAAGAGACTGCAATAATCTTGCAAAGTTCTCAATGGGTTACAAACTAATTATTCATAATTTTCATTAAATATACTGTTAGAATAAAACGTCAAATTCAATGAAGAGCAATGTGTTCGTTACTTTCCCCAATAGTAAATATCAGTTAAACCAGCCATTTCCGCCTGCTGGCGACCAGCCGCAAGCTATCGATAAGCTAACGCAAGGTATCGATGATGGTTTGAAGTTTCAAACTTTGCTTGGGGTGACTGGCTCAGGTAAAACTTATACCATGGCTAATGTGATTGCCCGTACGGGTCGTCCAGCGATTGTAATGGCGCCAAATAAGACCTTGGCAGCGCAGTTATATAGTGAATTTAGAGAGTTTTTTCCTAATAACTCAGTTGAATATTTCGTTTCTTATTACGATTATTATCAGCCAGAAGCTTACGTACCTTCGCGTGATTTGTTCATTGAAAAAGATTCCAGTATTAACGAGCATATCGAACAGATGCGGCTTTCTGCAACAAAAGCATTGTTGGAGCGCGAAGACAGCATTATTGTCGCTACCGTGTCTGCTATTTACGGTATTGGTGATCCAACTGATTACCATGGCATGGTGCTGCACTTACAGCAAGGCGAGAAAATACCGCAGCGCGATATGATTTCGCGTTTGGTGGGCATGCAATACGACCGTAACGAGTTTGATTTCTCGCGCGGTACTTTCAGAGTGCGGGGCGATGTAATTGATGTGTTTCCTGCGGAGAATAATGAAACTGCTGTGCGAATCTCAATGTTTGACGATGAAATTGAATCCATTACTTTGTTTGATCCGCTTACAGGGCAGATTTTTAATAAGATTCCACGTTACACCGTTTATCCTTCCAGCCATTATGTCACGCCGCGTGAAACTACCATTCGTGCCATGGAAAAAATCAAACATGAACTTAAAGATCGTGTGGATTTTTATATTAAAACGGGCAAGTTAGTTGAAGCTGCGCGCATTGAGCAACGCACACGTTTTGACCTTGAAATGTTAAACGAGATTGGCTTCTGTAAAGGCATTGAAAACTATTCACGCCATTTATCAGGGGGTAACCCAGGCGATCCACCACCCACTTTAATTGATTATTTGCCAGATAATGCACTGATGATTATTGATGAAAGTCATGTTACGGTGCCACAAATTGGCGCTATGTATAAAGGTGACCGTTCACGCAAAGAGAATTTAGTCGATTACGGCTGGCGTTTGCCATCAGCACTGGATAATCGCCCGCTCAAATTTGAAGAGTTTGAGCGAATAATGCGTCAGTGCGTATTTGTATCAGCAACACCTTCAGAGTACGAAGCCAATCATCAGCAGCAAGTGGTTGAGATGATTGCGCGCCCAACGGGTTTGGTTGACCCGCAGATTACTGTTAAACCCGCAGATACGCAGGTCGATGATTTGCTCGGTGAAATTAAGCTTCGCGTAGCCGTTGGCGAGCGCGTGCTGGCAACCACGCTGACTAAGCGCATGTCAGAAGATTTAACCGACTATTTAAGTGAGCATGGCGTAAAAGT
>JAYTRW010000331.1:0-4098 GCA_043745985.1 Methylotenera sp. | reverse complement strand
TTGGCTGACCCAGCTCTTTTTTTACGGCGTACCTTGGTTAGAATGGGGTCATCGCCAAGCCCTGTTGTTTGATCTTGAAGCCAAGCGCTTTTATATTTTTAAATTAGTCTTGTATCCGCAAGATTTGATTTACCTCACTGCAATCCTAATCATTGCAGCACTCTCTTTATTCCTCTTTACCGCGATTGCGGGGCGCTTATGGTGTGGCTACGCCTGCCCTCAAACCGTTTATACCGAAATATTTCTTTGGATAGAAAAGAAAGTTGAAGGTAATCGCGCAGCACGCATGAAACTTGATGTCGCTGGAATGTCATCGAAAAAGCTCAGTAGAAAGATTATTAAGCATTTTGTTTGGATTGTGTTTGCATTGTGGACTGGCTTTACCTTCGTAGGCTACTTCACACCAATTCGTGAACTTGCACACGCTGTGGTCAATGTGAGTTTAGGTCCATGGGAAACATTTTGGGTTTGCTTCTACGGTTTTGCAACTTACGGTAACGCTGGATTTATGCGCGAACAAGTATGCAAATATATGTGTCCCTACGCACGCTTTCAAAGTGCCATGTTTGATGACGATACGCTCATTGTGACCTATGACGAAGCACGTGGCGAACCTCGCGGTGGACGCTCACGTAAAGCTGAGGTTAATACAAAAGCATTGGGCTCTTGTATAGATTGCAGCCTTTGTGTTCAAGTTTGTCCTACGGGTATTGATATTCGTGATGGCTTGCAATACGAATGTATTGGTTGTGGCGCATGTGCCGATGTATGTGACACCGTGATGGACAAAATGGGCTATGAGCGCGGCTTAGTGAAATATTCTACGCAAAATGCACTGACAAATAATTGGTCTCACCAACAAATGTTTAGGCGGATATTGCGCCCGCGCGTACTTATTTACTCTGCGGTGCTTCTGCTACTGATTGCTGGCTTATTAGCAAGCTTGTGGTTCAGAACACCTTTCAGAGTTGATGTCATGCGAGACAATGCTGTGTTGGGGCGTTTAAGTGATGACGGTATGCTAGAGAATGTGTATCGCATGCAAATTATGAATGGCACGGAAGAAACTCAGCATTATCGTATCAGTGCAACTGGCTTAAAAGGTCTTGAAATAGACGCAAAAGATACTAAAGAAACTCAAGGTGATAAAAATAGAACGCTTAGTAACGAATCTGAATCTACTGAGAACAGCAAACAGGTCAATGAAAACGATCATACATTTATGGTTAAACCTACAGAGTCGCGCTGGGTAATCGTTGCTTTAAAAATGCCTGATGGCACTGCCGAATCTGGCTCACATAAAATTCAATTTGTAATTGAAGCCATTGAAAGTAAAGAAATTGTCACTGAAAAGTCTGTCTTTTTAGTGCCTAGGTAAGAAACATAAATAAAAAACCAAGTTAAAAACTTAGTGAATAAATTAAATAGATAAGGATATATGATGGAAAAACTGGATACAAAACCTTGGTGGCGCTATGGCTATGTTTGGCTAGTGATTGGAGGGCCTTTAGTGGTTGTGATCGCCTCTTTCATTACTTTATATCTCGCCATTACACGACCTGATGCTGTGATTGATGACTACTATCGCAAAGGGATGGAAATTAACAAAACACTCAACGCAGAACATGATGGCATGGCGCCTGCCATGCAAGCACGTAACCATGCTGCTACTGGCATTAAGCCAATAGAAAGTCAGTAACCAGCTATTCCTAAGTTTATAGTAGTAACAGCCCGCCAGAATGCCAACTAAGAGTGAGTGCGTTACGCTTAGGTAACCGCCTTACGTCATTCAACGGGCGATGGCTGTTTTCTACCAGACGCGCGCTAGTTACGGGCTAACGTATACGGTAAGACCTAGCTGACGTATACGTTGCGCAACGCCTTCCGACCACTCTTCGGGCAAGCGACTTAATCTTGCCGCTTCAGCTTGATAAGACGGGCGAGCAAGACCATAAAGATGGACACCTTGAACGACATCCTTAACTTGGCTAATGAGTGCTAAATAGGCCAAAATATCGGCTTCTTGTGGCGGTTCGCCGTCTAATCCAAACATGCAAGTTTGTATAAAAGTTGGGCAAACTGCCGCGCATTTTTTAAGCCGTTGAATATGACTTTCAGGATTCAAATTCACATCATTAATTCGTGCAATGCCATCTTTAGTACCTGCATCAAGCTTAAACCAAATTTCACCATTACACTTGGCTAGGTGGCTCACGCTATCAAGGACGGTTTGCTTATCCATCAAACTACCATTAGTAATCAATCTCAATTTGATAGGATTAACTTGCTCAGTATTGCTAATAGCGCCCAACAAATTAAATTCTATTAGCACTTTCTCCACCAAGGACACTACTTCGGGAAACTCTTTCGCGCTGGTAGGCTCGCCATTGCCTGAAAAAGCAATGTCTTTCAGATGTCTATCACCTTCAGCAACATAGCGCTCCATAAAGTCGCCATGCAGCGCATAGGTCAAAAAAGACCTAAGTTCTTTTTCTAGTAGAGGTAATTCAATTGGCGGTGGCGTATCACGCGTAAGATTAGGCACCTGGCAATAGACACAGCGCCAGTTACAAGCATTATTAACATTAAGATTGATACCAATTGAAACGCCACCAGCCCGCCGAGAAACTACTGGATAGACGTATTTCATGCCGCTAACATCACGGTTATGGTCGGATACAGTCAGTGTGTGTTGTAAAGTCATTCTAGGATTTGGAAGCTAGCATTTATGCATATTGATAACGCTAAAAGCAATATGATTTTAACTACAAGTTTCTGGATTGAATATTTTCTTGAGCGCATCAGTATTTAAAATACGGACATAACGCTGCTTCACTTCGATGATACCTTCATCACTAAATTTAGAAAAAGCGCGGCTCACTGTTTCTAGCTTCATACCAAGATAACTACCTATTTCTTCTCGCGACATTCTAAGCGTCAATTCAGTCTGCGAAAACCCGCGTGCATGTAAACGCTGAGTCAAATTCAGTAAAAAAGCCGCTAACCGTTCTTCAGCTCGCATATTACCGAGTAACATCATCACACTATTTTCGCGCACAATCTCGCGACTCATAATTTTATGCACATGACGCTGCAATAAGGGAAACTCTCGAGATAAGTCTTCCACGTTGGCAAAAGGCATCACGCAGACTTCGGCGTCTTCTAAGGCCACAGCGTTACAGCTATGATGGTCTGTGACAATGCCATCTAAACCGATAATTTCACCTGCCATTTGAAAACCTGTCACTTGTTCACGACCATCTTCAGTTGAAATACAGGTTTTGAAAAAGCCTGTTCTAATCGCATAAAGTGAGGTAAATACATCACCATTGCTGAAAAGCATATCACCTTGCTTAACTCGGCGACGTGTCGCGACTATTTCATCTAACTTCTGCATGTCATCGGCATTAAACCCAGCAGGCATACAAAGCTCGCGCAAGTTGCAATTTGAGCAGGCTACTTTTACGGATTCTGGAGTAATGGCTGGGGTAGTGGCAAGATTCATATTTTGATATAACTTAAGATGGCTGAATAAGCATAGCGCTAATCCCATTCAGTTACTAGGGATAATTTAAGATAAATTATATCTCATCAATATGCCAAGATTTCTACGTTAAGCAAGGTAATAAAAACTCACGCATTATCGTTTGATGTGCATCAAGGAGTGATTCTAACAAAGCTGGCATAGTCCTATCCTGAACTAAATTGTAGGAGTGGATTGATGAGTGCTAATAATATTTCAATTAAGCCTGTTAAGAATATGGTTGATATTGCCACAATGAGAAATGCCAGTTATATCATGCTTGGTATAACAACAGATATGTTGCAGAAATATGATATTTCTGGCCCTCGCTATACGTCTTACCCCACTGCGGATAGGTTTGTTGAAGCCTTTACTGAAGATGTATACAAATTAGCCTTAGAGCAAAGGCGTGTTGCAGGTTCTGCGTTACCGTTATCAATTTATGTGCACATTCCATTTTGTGAGTCACTTTGCTTCTTTTGCGCATGCAATAAGATTGTGACAAAGCACCATGAACGCAGTGCGGAATATTTACGCTATCTAAACCGCGAAATTGATTTGCATATGGAGCATTT
>JAYTRW010000330.1:0-1202 GCA_043745985.1 Methylotenera sp. | reverse complement strand
TCTTGGCTAGTTGGCCATCAATTGGCCCAGGTGGCAATGTTCTAGGTATGGAATACACTCCGCCTGCAAATTTTCATGCGATGTCTGCATGGGGCTTGCCAGCCATTAATACTGCTCTATTGCTAACTTCAGGTGCAACCATTACTTGGGCACATTGGGGATTGATTAAAAACAATCGCAAGCAGTTAATCATCGGTATGGCACTCACGGTGGCGCTTGGTATTGCCTTTTTGGCTTGCCAAGCAATGGAGTATCATGAGGCTTACACGGAAATGGGTTTAACATTGAGATCAGGTGCGTATGGTGCTAGCTTCTTTATGTTAACTGGCTTCCACGGCTTCCACGTGATGCTTGGTACTATCATGTTGATTGTTATCTTGATTCGCTGCATGAAGGGTCACTTCACACCTGAGCATCACTTTGGCTTTGAAGGCGTTGCTTGGTACTGGCACTTTGTAGACGTGGTTTGGTTGGGCTTATTTATTTTTGTATACTGGCTGTAAATCATCTAAATAAAAAGGGCGATGCAACAGCATCGCCCTTTTTATTTTGTTTTACTAATGACGAATAATGTTGATTTAAAGTGGGTGACCAATTAAACCAAATTTGCCAGCAATTAATAAAAGAGTGAATAGTAAAATTGACAGCCCAATTCGAACAGTCAGTGCTTTAACCGTTCTATCGCCACCAGTTTTGTCCTTAGATAAAAAGAATAGGGCAGAAAATAAACTGCCAACAATGACAATTAAAGTTAACACAACAATGATCTTTATTAACATAACTTTGTCCAATTAATCTTTAAATGTGCATTATGAGACTCTAATGAAACAATTGCAATTTAGAATGCATCGCTATGTTTTTCAGCCAACTTTATTAGGCGTGGCTGTCACTTTGATATGCATTCCATTGTTTATTAAGCTTGGTTTATGGCAATACAACAAAGCCCAACAAAAGCAGGCTATTCATGAGGCATATGATCAAGCAAAGCTGGATAAAGCTTTAAAATTCCCATTAGGTATAACGGATAGTAAAGCCATCAATGTTGATGATTGGAAGTACAAGAAAGTGACCGTGCAAGGTGTGTATGAAACAAAATATCAGTTTTTATTAGACAATCAAGTCGAGGGTGACCGGGTGGGTTATCATGTGATTACACCACTAAAAATTGATAATGCTAATGAATATGTGCTGGTCAATCGTGG
>JAYTRW010000329.1:0-1203 GCA_043745985.1 Methylotenera sp. | reverse complement strand
TAGTGATTATTGCCTCTAGCGCTGGCGGCATGGATATTGAAGAAATAGCCCAAACTAGCCCTGAGAAAATCTTGGAAGAGGTTTGCGACCCATTAAATGGTGTAGTAGATTTCCAAGCACGTAGTTTAGCGTTTAAGCTGGATTTAGTTGGTGATCAAATAGGTGCGTTCACTAAAATCTTAAAAGGCCTGTATCGCTTATTTAAAGAAAACGACTTGGCTTTACTCGAAATCAATCCATTAGTGGTGACGGCTGACGGCAAATTATTTGCCCTAGATTGCAAAATGAGTATTGATGACAATGCACTGTATCGCCAAAAAGCGCTGGCAGAGCAACGTGATTGGTCACAAGAGGACAGCAAAGAAGCGGTCGCGCATCATGCTGGCTTAAATTACATTGCGCTTAACGGTAATATTGGCTGTATGGTGAATGGTGCAGGGTTGGCCATGGCAACGATGGATTTAATCAAACTGCACGGCGGAACGCCAGCTAACTTCCTAGATGTGGGCGGCGGTGCAACGGCTGAAACCGTGACTAAAGCATTCAAAATTATCTTGGCAGACAATAACGTTAAGGCCATTTTAGTGAATATTTTTGGTGGCATCATGCGCTGCGACATCATTGCAGAAGGCATTATCACTGCAGTTAAAGATGTTGGTATGCAAATTCCTGTCATCGTGCGTTTAGAAGGTACCAATGTGGATTTAGGTAAACAAATGTTGCAAACAAGTGGGTTGAATATTATTTCAGCAAATGGTCTGACTGATGCTGCCGTACAAGCTGTGAATGCAGTGCGAAGCGATGCATCAAAAAAAGGCGCGGTGGCAGCATGAGTATCTTAGTCAATAAAAACACCAAAGTTCTATGCCAAGGTTTTACAGGCAAACAGGGCACATTTCACTCAGAGCAAGCGCTTGCTTATGGCACAAAAATGGTCGGCGGCGTAACGCCAGGTAAAGGTGGAATGTCTCATCTAGGCTTACCAGTGTTCAACACCATGCGCGATGCCGTGCGAACAACAGGTGCAACAGCGAGTGTGATTTATGTACCACCTGCTTTTGCTGCAGATTCAATTTTAGAAGCTTGTGATGCAGGCATAGATTTGATTATATGCATCACTGAAGGCATTCCCGTGTTGGATATGCTCAATGTGAAAGCCGCTTTAAAAGCGAATGGAACCAAGTTAATCGGCCCAAATTGCCC
>JAYTRW010000328.1:0-4105 GCA_043745985.1 Methylotenera sp. | reverse complement strand
TAAAAAAACAAATTGGGATGCGCAAGAGATTTTAAGTTTGCCCGTTATGTTAAGTGCTTTATTTGACCAAATTAGTCAAATTGAAGTCATTGTAAACGCCATTCAATTACATCTTGAGTCAACCAATACCACTCATAAGCAAAGCTCGGTATCTAGTAGCATAAGTCATAACTTAACGCGCTTAGCGGCACAAGTGAGCCAAAATCAAAACAAAAATGTGAGGCTTAATTTAAGTTTAGCCTTGCTTGATGAAGTGGATACTAAAACCGCGATTCAATTGCAGCAAATCGGTATTCAATTAATACGGAATAGTATTTGCCATGGTATTGAAACGGCGGCAGAGAGAACTGCAAAAGGTAAGCCTGCGCAAGGTGAAATATCCATCAGTACGCAAATGACGCCGCAAGGGGCCATTCACTTTAGCGTTCGTGATGATGGTCAAGGCATTGTCCCTATGCGTATACGTGCAGCCATGGTAGCGTCGGGTCGCTATTCAATGCAAATGGTAGATCAGTTATCTGACAAAGACGTTGTTAAAAAGCTTTTCGAACCTGGTTTCTCTACAGCAAGTACGGCAGATAAAGATGCTGGAAGTGGCGTTGGCATCGACCTTATACAGTCATTGGTGAACGAGATTGGTGGCGAATTGAAAATTGATACTAAGCCAGATGTATTTACCCAATTTACATTCCGTATCGCACAACATAAGGCCCCTGCTATTAATTTGGAAAGTAGTTTATTCGATAGCACTCTAAGCGTGTTGGAGCGGGCAGCATGAAGCTCATGATTGTTGATGATTCTAATATCATTAGAAATCGTATTACACGAATTGCATCGAGTACGTCTTTAAATCAAAAGCTGCCGAATATTGAAATTGTAGGTACGGCCGCCTCTGGTGTAGAGGCGCACGCTTTGTTTTTAAGAACGCGCCCAGAAATTGTCACCATGGATTTAACTATGCCAGAGATGGATGGCGTGGAATGTACGACACTACTCACGAGCATTGACCCCCAAGTGAAAATTTTAATTATCTCTGCGCTCAGTGATAAAGCCACGGCAATTCAAGCCTTAATGAATGGCGCAGAGGGTTTTTTGTACAAGCCGTTTACGGATGATGAACTCATTAATGCATTATTGGAGTTGTTAGAATAATGAGTGACTTAAGTGAGAAAGATATTGAAGTTTTTATTGAAGCGGTTGGCGGTTACTTTAAAAAACAACGCAAGAAGCTGCTTCTGTTGGCGTAGCTTACCTTGCTCGCAATGCGTTTCCCATGAACGACTTTACGGGCATGATTAAAGTCAGTGCTGATTATGAAGGTGCGCTCTACTTTTCTGCGCCAAGCGCAATGTTGCGACATTTGTTAACTGTGATGAAAGAGACTAACCAGTCTGATGAAAATCTATTGGATGCTGTGGGGGAAATAGCCAACACCATTTCTGGGAATGCACGCAAGTATTTTGGTGAAAACATGGTCATTTCCATCCCTGAAAAAGTCGCAGGATTGCCGAGCAGTTTTAGCCAGCAAGCGCGTCATTATGCATACGTCATCATCATTAAATGGAAACATTACAGTGCATCTTTAATTGTAGATATTTCCAGAAAACGATGAAGTTTAATTGGTTGAGTCAATCAATGTGAGTAAATTGAAATTATTTTGAATCAACATGATGAATCCGCACTTCTTTAGTGCGTTAAATTATCGATTGATTACTTTGGTGCATACCTGCTTTCAGTGGAAATATAAGTCATTGAATTTGGTATGTTTTTAGTTGGGCATGGATATTGCTTTATATGCCTTATATTTAATTAACTTAAAGTCTTAAATAAAATGCAAAAAATGAAATTAGTAGTAGTTGGTAACGGCATGGCAGGTATGCGTACTGTCGAAGAGTTGCTTAAAATGGCGCCTGACTTATACGATATTACTGTGTTTGGCGACGAGCCTTATCCTAATTACAATCGCATCATGCTATCGCCAGTATTGGCGAATGAGCAGACGATTGACGACATCATTCTAAACACCCGTGAATGGTATGCCGAGCACAACATTACCTTGCATACCAATGCGCGCATCAACAAGATTGATCGTAAAAATCGCGTGGTTTATGCTGAAGATGGCACGAGTGCGGAATATGATCGATTGCTACTGGCAACTGGTTCAAAACCATTTATACCGCCTATTCCAGGCAATAATCTTGACGGCGTTTTAGGTTATCGCGATATTAAAGATACTAACGATATGATTGCTGCTGCAAAAAAATACAAGCATGCGGTTGTAGTTGGTGGCGGTTTGCTCGGTTTAGAAGCGGCTAACGGCCTAAGTATTCAAGGTATGGATGTGACTGTTATCCATAGAAACGAATGGTTGTTAGAGAAGCAATTAGATAAAACTGCAGGCATCATGCTGCAAAAATCTTTAGAAGCTAAAGGCCTTAAATTCCATCTTTCTACCAATACAGAAACGATTGTTGGTGATGAAAGTGGCCGTGTTAAAGCGGTTCGCTTTAAAGAGGGTTTTGAATTACCTGCTGATTTATTAGTATTGGCTGTAGGTATTCACCCTAATTTCGCACTAGCTGCATCTGCTGGTATCCACTGTGACAAAGGTGTGGTGGTGAATGACACTATGCAGACCTTCGATCCGCGCGTCTATGCGGTGGGTGAATGCGTTGCGCACCGTGGCATTTCATATGGTTTAGTGGCGCCGTTGTTTGAGATGGCAAAAGTCTGCGCAACACATTTAGCCAATTTTGGTATTGGTTTATACAAAGGTTCTGTGACCTCTACAAAATTAAAAGTGACTGGGATTGATTTATTCAGTGCTGGTGATTTCACCGGTGACGAAGAAACAGAAGAGATTGTTTTGCACGATGCAGTTGGTGGGGTATACAAAAAACTCATCATCAAAAACGACAAAATCGTTGGTGGCGTGCTTTATGGGGATACCACGGACGGTTCGTGGTATTTTCAAATGCTCAGGGATGGCAAGCCTATCCATGAGATTCGTGATCACTTATTGTTTGGCCCATCTGCGATTGGCGATACTGGCCATCAAGGTCAAAACCAAGCATCCTTAATGACCAATGAAATGGAAGTATGTGGTTGTAATGGCGTGTGCAAAGGCACCATCGTTAAAGCGATTCAAGATCAAGGTTTATTCACGCTTGATGATGTGAAAAGGCAAACAAAAGCAGGTTCAAGCTGCGGTTCATGCGTTGGCTTGGTTGAGCAAATTTTAGCCTCAACTTTAGGCGGCGGTTATACGCCACCGTCAACGAGCAAGGCGGTTTGCGGTTGTACTGATAGAAATCATGAAGAAGTACGTGCAGAAATTCGTACGCATAAATATTTAAATATTCCAGATGCAATGAGAGGCATGGGCTGGAGCACGCCTAATGGCTGTGCTACTTGTCGCCCAGCGCTTAACTACTATCTGCTTTCAACTTGGCCGCACGAAGCGAAAGATGATCCGCAATCACGTTTTATTAACGAACGCGTGCACGCCAATATTCAAAAAGATGGTACTTACTCAGTGATTCCACGTATGTATGGTGGCGTCACTACGCCAGACCAATTGCGCAAAATTGCTGATGTGGCTGATAAATATGCAGTACCGATGGTGAAAGTGACGGGTGGTCAGCGTATTGACTTGCTAGGCGTGAAAAAAGAAGACCTAGTCGATATGTGGGCAGATTTAGACATGCCTTCTGGCTACGCTTACGGCAAAAGTATTCGTACGGTTAAAACCTGCGTGGGTAGTGAGTTCTGCCGTTTTGGTACCCAAAACTCCACACAAATGGGGATTGATATTGAGAAGGCATTTGACCACATGTGGGCACCGCATAAAGTTAAATTCGCAGTTTCAGGTTGCCCGCGCAACTGTGCAGAATCTGGCATTAAAGACGTTGGGATTATCGCAGTTGATTCAGGCTGGGAAATTTATGTAGGCGGTAATGGTGGTATTAAAACTGAAGCTGCGCAATTCCTATGTAAAGTAAAAACTTCGGATGAAGTGCTAGAGTATTCAGGTGCTTTCATTCAGGTTTACCGTGAAGAAGCCCGCTATTTGGATCGTACCGTGCATTGGTTAGAACGCGTAGGT
>JAYTRW010000327.1:0-12501 GCA_043745985.1 Methylotenera sp. | reverse complement strand
TGGTTGAGCAAGTGGATTTATTGATTGTGATCGGTGATGGCTTGTCATCATTAGCTGTTTCACGTCATGTGCAACCCATGCTTGAAGCGCTTCGCAATGCCTTACCTGTGGAATGGAAGTTAGGCCCAGTAGTGATAGCTAGTCAGGCACGCGTGGCTATTTCAGATGAAATTGGACAAGCGCTAGGGGCGCGTATGGTCGCTATGCTCATTGGTGAGCGTCCAGGATTGAGTTCGCCAGATAGTCTAGGGATTTACCTGACATACTCACCAAAACGTGGTGGTAGCGATGCAGGTCGAAACTGTATTTCTAATGTGCGTCCTGAAGGTTTGCATTATGTTGCGGCGGCTAAAAAACTCGTGTGGTTAGCTAAAGAAGCATCAAGACTCAAATTGTCTGGTGTTGCGCTAAAAGATGAAAGCGATATGCAAGAAATCGCCCAGCAAACCTCGCTTGAATAGACAATAAGCTAAACTCTGTGTTTATTCACTTGCAGCAATGGGTTGCAAGTCATTAATGATTTTGGCGTCTTTTAAATGTGACCGAAGGTAATTCTCCAAACATTTTCTTATACTCTTGTGCAAAGTGTCCAAAGTGCCAAAATCCCCAATGTGCAGCAGCTTCAGTCACTGACTTCTCTGTTCTGAGCATCGTTCGTACTCCATTTAAACGCTCAGCCCTCAAGTAAGCCATTGGTGTTGTATTCAGCAGATTTTGAAAGCAATATTGCAAAGTACGTCGACTGATACCTAGTTGTGTGCATACTTCAGCAACACTTATGGGTTCGTCTACATTATTTCGCACGAGTTCACGGGTTTCAGCAATAATGTTCCAGCATTTTGCATTGGTCATTGCCGCGTGTTGTAGTGCTCTATCCCTTGAGTCTGGTGCGTCTACCAAACATTCAGTTAATAGGGAAATGACAGATTTTCTCAGTGAAGTGCGGTTTTTCTTGCTGTTTAATAGTTGAGGGTTTTGATTAATCATGGCAAATGCTCCTGTCATGAAGTCACACACTGCACTGGTTCTGGTGTCGTCGATATGCAATAGATTGGCTTGTGAAATGTGATGCAATGCAAGCTCGGCATCTTCCGCGTTGAGTGTATTTAACAACGCTTCACGTTTAACTGAAATTCCCGCCATCAACAATTGTGTTGGTGAGAAAAATTCAAATCCATTCTTACCAGAAAAAATATGCACTGACTGATGATTGCAAGCTGACCCACAAAATAAGCCATTGCTACTGAATTGAAGGGGTACTCCAACCGCAATCACATCTTCTGGCAACTGGCCATTTTGAAATAAGCGTTGGCTACTGTACTCCATGAATAAGTGCATGTTGTCAAAACGCATTTCTGAAACGTAGCCTTCAAAGCCACCTGATGAAAGTTGAGCATAACCTTGATTCCAGCCTTCCAGCAATACAGCCTGCTCTTCAAAGTCTTTAGTTGACTGAAAATTTACTACAGATTCAGCTGGGTTATCTAAGGCTAATTCAGGTTGGGTAAGAATGCGCATCATGACACTCCATATTAAGTGCTAATTATCGTGCAATAAATATGCCAGCATAGACTGGCTTTTTTCTTATGAATCAAATAGATATTTGAATTTTAATGCACCAAAAGTTAGCGTATTAGTGCTTTGTGCATGCTTTTGTAGCAGTATAATTTTACTTGGGCGGTGATCAACTCTACAGTTGCATTCAGGATAGTAACAGGAAATTAAAAATAATATTATTAATTGACTTGCTGAAAAATTGAGGGGTATTCAATGATATCGAATACCCCCTGCGGCTTAGGAGGATGAGTTCTTAGCTTGCTAACGAAAGCCAATTTTTGTCAATCAGGAAGTCAGTGTAAAGTTTAGCTTCAGGACTACCTGCTTCTGGTTTCCAGTCATAACGCCATTTAACGATTGGTGGCATAGACAACAGAATAGATTCGGTGCGACCATTGGATTGCAGTCCAAAAATCGTGCCACGGTCATAGATTAGATTAAATTCGACATAACGACCACGACGATAAGCTTGGAAGTCCCGCTCTCGCTCGCCATAAGGGGTATCTTTACGGCGTTGCACGATAGGCAAGTAAGCTTGCAGGAATGAGTCAGCGACTGCGCGATGAAAATCAAAGCTACGTTCAAAACCTAATTCGCTAAAATCATCATAAAAAATACCGCCAACACCACGCGGTTCTTTACGATGTTTTAAGTAGAAATATTCGTCACACTCTTTTTTAAATTTCGGGTAATAGCTTGTATCAAAGGTATCTAATGCGGTTTTGTTGGTGCGGTGAAAATGTTCTGCATCTTCTTCAAAGCCATAATACGGCGTTAAATCCATACCGCCACCAAACCACCAAATGTCTTGCTCGGACTCATTTTGGGCTTTGGCAACAAAAAAGCGTACATTCATGTGTACGGTTGGAATGTATGGATTGCGCGGGTGAAACACCAGTGACACGCCCATCGCCTCCCACGGACGTCCAGCCGCTTCAGGATGTGCAACACTCGCTGCTGGCGGTAACTTTGTACCTAGTACATGAGAAAAACCGACACCAGCACGTTCAAACACATTGCCTTCTTCAAGCAAACATGAATTACCACCACCACCTTCAGGGCGTTGCCAGCTATCTTGCAGAAAGGTTTTACCATCCACCAACTCAATCGCTTCTATAATTTTTGTCTGCAATTTCTGCAGATAATTGTAGATGTCACTAGTATTGATATGACCCGCATTTATATGACTAGTGTTGGTGGTGTGCATAATCAGCCTTTAATCGCGCGATAGCCAATATCTTTGCGATATTGTGCGTCATTAAATTTAATTTCGTCGATGATTTTATAAGCCTGTTGGTGCGCAAATTTAACCGTTTCACCTAATGCGGTGACGCAAAGCACGCGACCACCACTCGTCAATATTTTGCCATCTTTAAGTGTGGCGCCAGCATGAAACACATGGGCATCCACTAGGTTTTTTGGTAAGCCAGTGATTTCATCACCTAATCTTGGCGTGTCTGGGTAGTTGGCAGATGCCATGACAACACCAAGCGCTGTGCGTCTATCCCACTCAGTTTCTGCTTGGTCTAGTGTGCCATTCACAGCATGCTCTGCAAGTGCTACAAAGTCACTTTTCAGTCGCAGCATAATCGGCTGTGTTTCTGGGTCGCCCATACGGCAGTTAAACTCTAAGGTTTTAACGCCACCATCTGGCGAAATCATCAAGCCTGCATATAGAAAGCCCGTGTAAGGAATGCCGTCTTTCGTCATGCCATCAACGGTTGGGCGAATGATTTCTCGCATCACTTTTGCGTGAATTTCTGGCGTGACTACTGGCGCAGGTGAATATGCACCCATACCGCCAGTATTGGGGCCTTGGTCGCCATCTTGCAAGCGTTTATGGTCTTGGCTAGTGGCAAGCGCTAAAATGTTTTTGCCATCTACCATGACAATAAAGCTAGCTTCTTCACCCGTTAAAAACTCTTCAATCACCACGCGTGCGCCAGCGCTGCCGAGTTTGTTGTCAGAAAGCATGGCATCGATGGCTGCATGCGCTTCGTCGTTAGACATGGCGACTACAACGCCTTTGCCAGCAGCTAAGCCATCGGCCTTAATCACAATCGGTGCGCCTTGAGCTGTGACATAGTCATGCGCAAGTTTAGCGTCGGTAAAAGTAGCGTAAGCCGCCGTTGGAATGTTGTGGCGCACCATGAACGCTTTTGCGAAATCTTTTGAGCTCTCTAATTGCGCTGCAGCTTTGGTTGGACCAAAAATTTTCAGTCCATTGGCACGAAACACATCTACAACCCCTTGTGATAAAGGCGCTTCTGGGCCTACAACGGTCAGCTGGATTTGTTCTTTTTTGGCAAATTCTAGTAAATCTTGTACGTTAGAAATCGGTACGTTAATCATGTCAGGGTTAAGCGCAGTGCCTGCATTGCCTGGTGCGACATAGACGCGGCTGACTTCTTTGTTTTGAGCGATTTTCCAAGCCAGTGCATGTTCGCGACCACCACTGCCAATAACCATTACTTTCATATTTTTAGCTTTACCTTAATGTCTTTCAAAGATTTCTAATGACGATTGACCACTGATGATTGAGCAGAGACAACTAATTAGTGTCTGAAATGGCGAATGCCCGTCGCCACCATGACCAAGCCATGCTCATCGGCTGCCGCAATGACTTCTTCATCACGCATGCTACCACCCGGATGAATCACGCAGCTTGCACCAGCTTCTGCCAGCGCATCAATACCATCACGGAACGGGAAGAAGGCATCAGAAGCGACTACTGAATTTTGCAAGCTTAAACCTGCATTTTGTGCTTTGATAATCGCAATCTTCGTGCTGTCGATACGACTCATTTGACCAGCACCAACGCCCAGCGTCATTTGGTTACCGCAGAAAACAATTGCGTTTGATTTCACATATTTCGCCACGCGCCAAGCAAATAGCATATCGGCCATTTGTTGGGGTGTTGCTTGTTTTTTGCTGATTACTTTTAAATCAGATTGACTGATTTCATGGTTGTCCGCTGTTTGGATGAGGACGCCAGAACCGACACGTTTGCTTTCATGTGAGTTGCGACCTTGTTCCCAAGCAGTTGCTCCACCAGCTGGCAATGCAATTTTAAGTACGCGAACGTTAGCTTTTGCCGCAAAAATTGCCAGTGCCTCAGCGGTGTAATCAGGTGCAATCAGCACTTCAACAAATTGTTTGCTGACGATTTCTGCAGCCGCTTTATCAACCGTTGTGTTGAAAGCGATGATGCCGCCAAATGCACTACTTGGGTCAGTTTGGAATGCTTTTGAATAGGCATCTAAGGCTGTTGCGCCGAGCGCTACGCCACATGGATTTGCGTGTTTTACGATGACGCAGGCGACTGAAGCACCAACGGTGCTGTTGTTGTGAGTATCAAAAGATTTGACAGCTTCCCAAGCGGCATCACCATCGGCAATATTGTTAAAGCTTAATTCTTTACCTTGCAATTGTTGCGCAGTGACCAGTGAGCCAGGCGCTGGGTATAAGTCGCGATAAAAAGCGGCTTGTTGATGTGGATTTTCACCGTAGCGTAAATCTTGCACTTTGACAAAATTAGTGTTGCTTTGCGCAGGAAATTGATGCGATACTGACTTGTTGCTCTCCATGCTGGCCGCATAATCAATAGCAGATAAATAGTTACTAATGGCTGCATCGTATTGTGACACGCGGTTGAATGCTGCCACTGATAGTGCAAAAGTTGTTGCTTCTGCAAGCGCACCACCAGTGCTTTGCAGTTCACACACCACATCTACATACTCGCTAGCGTCGGTTAACACTGCAACGTCTTTCCAGTTTTTAGCGGCAGAGCGTACCATCGCTGGACCGCCGATGTCGATATTTTCAATTGCATCCTCAAGCGTGCAGTTTGGCTTCGCAACCGTGGCTTCAAATGGGTAGAGATTCACCACGACCATGTCGATATTTGGAATGTTAGCTTCTTTCATCGCAGCTACATGTTCAGGCAAGTCGCGACGACCTAAAATACCACCATGCACTTTAGGGTGCAGTGTTTTGACGCGGCCATCTAACATTTCAGTAAAGCCAGTGTAATCACTGACTTCAATCACAGGAATTTGATTATCGCGGAATAGTTTCGCAGTGCCGCCAGTCGATAAAATTTCTACGTTTAATTGAGTTAAAGCCTGCGCTAATTCTAAAATACCTGATTTGTCTGAAACGCTGATAAGCGCACGTTTAATAGTTGCCATTTGAAAGCTCTAGAGAAGAAAGTGATTGTTTGGAGTTGGATGTTTTGTATGATTATTCGATTTTATACTGCTGCATTTTCTTACGTAGGGTGTTGCGATTTAATCCTAAAATTTCTGCCGTTTTGCTTTGGTTGCCACCAGCGTATTGCAGTGTGTATTCAAGTAATGGCTTTTCAATGCATGACAGTACCATGTCATATAAGGCGTGCGGCGGCTCACCATCAAGATCTTTAAAGTATTGATCTAATGATAAATTTACGCTATTAGCGAGTTCGCACGGATTCATTATGCCACCTTAAGAACTAGATTGTTGGAGTCAATATTTTCTGTAGAGTCGTATTGCAAGCGGTGATCGCGACTTTGCAGATGATCAAAGAATTCATCAATCGCGGCAAGCTGCAAATCTATGGTTTGCAGTGTATTCATGTTATGGCGGAAGTTTGCAGAGTCTTTTAAACCCTTGGTGTACCAAGAAATATGCTTGCGCGCCATGCGCATGCCTGTTAGTTCGCCATAAAAATCATATAAATCATGTAGGTGAGCAAGCATCACTGAACGAATTTCTGTTACTTCTGGCGCTGGTAAATGTTCACCAGTTTTGATGAAGTGTTCCATTTCGCGGAAAATCCAAGGTCGGCCTTGTGCGGCGCGGCCAATCATCACGGCGTCTGCACCTGTGTAATCCAACACGAATTTGGCTTTTTCTGGGGTGGTAATATCACCGTTGGCAATCAGTGGGATTTTAATCGCCTGTTTTACCGCTGCAATCGTGTCATATTCAGCATCGCCAGTGTACAAACACGCACGTGTGCGGCCATGCATCGCTAAGGCCTGAACGCCTAAGTCTTCGGCCATTTTGGCAATTTGCACGGCGTTGCGGTTATTTTTATCCCAACCTGTACGAATCTTTAAGGTCACGGGTACGTTAACGGCATTCACGACAGCTCTTAAAATTTGTGCAACTAACGGTTCATCTTTAAGCAGTGCAGAACCTGCCATTACATTACAGATTTTTTTAGCAGGGCAACCCATATTAATGTCGATAATCTGCGCGCCATTATCGACGTTATGTCGTGCCGCTTCAGCCATCATTTGCGGGTCTGCACCAGCAATTTGTACTGAAATCGGGTCAACTTCACCTTCGTGATTGGCTCTGCGTAATGTTTTCTCGCTACCATAAAGTAGAGAGTTCGATGTCACCATTTCACTCACAGCCAAACCCGCGCCCATTTTTTTACATAGCTGGCGGAATGGTCTATCCGTCACACCCGCCATAGGGGCGACGATCAGGTTGTTCTTTAAAATGTGTGAGCCGATTTGCATTTATATTTAGTTTTTAGTGGTTTTTTAGCAATTTTGAATTGTTTGGAGCGAACTGCCTATTTTATACGCAAATGAGGTCTCAGAAAACTTAAATTTTTCGAATGATGCTAAGTTTGTATAATGTTGATGCGTACCTACAACACACTTACGCAACAAGCCATTTGAAAGCCTTACTTTGAACAATCAAAATTTATCTGTCAATAGCCCATCAACCACGCACATTGCCTTTGCCAGCTTTATTGGTACGGCGATTGAGTTTTATGATTTCTATATTTACGCCATGGCGTCAGCATTGGTAATCGGGCAAGTATTTTTCCCAGCGAGCGATCCTGCCGCACAAGCTTTGAACGCTTTTTTAACATTCGGTATTGCTTTTATTGCAAGGCCATTAGGTGCGATTGTTTTTGGTCATTTTGGTGACCGCATCGGCCGCAAAGCGACCTTAGCCGCTTCATTATTGGTGATGGGGTTTTCTACTTTGTTAATTGGCTGCTTACCTGGCTACGAAACTTTAGGCACTTGGGCTGCAGTGCTACTGTGTTTGTTAAGGTTTGGACAAGGTTTAGGTTTGGGTGGCGAGTGGGGAGGCGCAGCATTATTAGCCACGGAAAGCGCACCAGCAGGCAAGCGCGGCTGGTTTGGCATGTTTCCACAGCTAGGCCCATCAATAGGCTTTTTGCTAGCCACTTTAAGTTTTCTGGCTTTAACGCTGTATTTATCTGACGATGCATTTAAAGCATGGGGCTGGCGCATTCCGTTTTTCGCGAGTGCTTTGTTGGTGTTGGTTGGGCTATATGTGCGTTTTAAACTGGCTGAAACACCTGCTTTCGCTAAAGCTTTACAACATCAGCAAACACTCAAAACGCCTATTAAATCGCTGCTAGGTGAGCATTGGCGCCCCGTGTTGCTTGGTGCGCTCGCGATGACTGTTTGCTATCACTTGTTTTATACCGCGACTGTATTTTGCCTAAGTTATGGCACGAAAACACTTGGAATTCCACGTGCTGAGTTTTTACAAATGTTATGTATTGCTGTGCTGTTTATGGCATTGATTACGCCAGTTTCAGCAGCTTTTAGTGATAAATTTGGTCGCAAACCCGTATTGTTAGCAGGCTGTTTTTTGGCGGTATTAGCTGGTTTTACACTTAGCCCCTTAATGGCTAGTGGTTCAAGTGTTTTAATTACCTTATTTTTATCCATCGCCTTGCTGTTAATGGGGGCGACATTTGCGCCGATGGGCGCATTTCTGCCAGAGCAGTTTCCTGTGGCTGTACGTTATACTGGCGCGGGTTTGTCTTACAATTTGGGTGGGATTTTAGGGGCTTCTACCGCGCCTTTTATCTCACAACTGTTGGTAGATAAAGGCGGTTTGGTTTGGGTGGGATATTACGTTTCAGCGATGGCTTTAGTGAGTTTTGTGGCGGTGAGGCTGATGCAGGAAACTAAGCAAGTCGATTTCAGTAAGACTTAATTAGGTTTCTCCACATCTGGCTTAGTCAGCTGCTCTAAATTAGTCAGCCAAATCATGGCTTGCTCACGGGTATTGCTGCACATTTCTAAACTTGGTTGCAAGCTTGCGCAAAATGCAGGGCGTTCGGGCTGACCAAAAATCATGCAGCGGTTTTCAATAGTTAGCTGTATGCAGCGCATGCCAGCAGGTTTGCCGTTAGGCATTCTAGGAATCGGGCTGTTAATAGATGGCGCAGTGCAACATGCGCCACAGTCTGATCTGCATTCCATTTAGCTACTTTCCTTTATATATTTGCCCAAGGATAGCCTAGTGCAGTGACGCCTGATTTTAGAGCGTCCATTGCAAGTTTTACTTGTTCAGATTCGCCTTTCATTCCTAGTTCCATGGTTCTGCGTTGGTTGCTTTTGGGTAAGCTAAATAATTTCAACATAGGATATTGCGACAACATATGGTGCATTAAATCAATTAAATCGCTTTCTCCAGCTTCGCTCACTAAGATTGAATCTTCCTCATAATTTTGCGTGTGAAATAACTGCGAGTAATAGGTTTCTAGTACCCATTCCACCATGGGGTGTGCCATTTCAGGGAAACCAGGTACAAAATAATGTTGATGAATGCTAAAACCTGCGACGCGATTAATCGGGTTGGGGATTAAATCACAACCTTTGGGGAAGTCAGCCATCAGCACACGTTTTGGGTAAGCGCCTTCACCATATTGCGTTTCAATTTCTGCTACCGCACCAGCATGACGCTCAATGGCTACACCAGCGGCATCTGCCGCACATTGCCTTGTAAAGTCATCAGGCGTTGCGCCTATGCCGCCAAAGCTAAACACAATATCACCATGCCCTTTGCTGCGCGCCATACTGGCTTTAAGTGAGCTGGTAATTTGTTCTGGAATATCGCCAAGATAATTCGCCCAAGCAAGCTGTAAGCCTCGTGCGGAAAGCAGCTCAATGACTTTGCTTAAGTGTCTATCTTGACGCTTGCCTGAGAGAATTTCGTCCCCGATGATGTAAATACCGAAATTTTGCATTGAATGATTCTATTCTAAAATTACAGTAACTCCATTTTAGTGTAATGGACAAAATTACTGAGTTATTCCTATAAGATGGACAAACTGATTGAGTAAAGCGACTTCATGTTACATAATGCAATGGTGAGATTATAAAACCAACCTAATAGTTCTTTGTAATAACTAAGTCAAATGAACGATACAAATAAATTGGCTGCCGTAAAAACGGCACAGCTAGAGCAGATATTAGCTTGCAATGTCAGAACAATGCTGGCAGCTACTATCATGGCACTTATTCTTGTGTACTTGCAAAGAGATGTGGCTTCTCATGAGTTACTTATTGCTTGGTTAGTCGCTTCAGTTGGTGTAAATGCCATTCGTCTAGCCTTTACACTCAACTGTTTACGCGCGCCTAGTACTGATTTTAAGACGATTGATAATCGACTCAATAAATTTCGGTTAGGTGTCATCGTCAGTAGCCTGCTTTGGGGTTCAATCAGTTTATTCATTTTCACTCCCGAGCTACCCAGATATCACATGTTTGTGATCTATATCCTTGTAGGATTGTCAGCTAGTGCTATCATTTCTTATTCCGCCGACGTTATTTGTGCCATGGCCTACACTTTATTATCCTTGTTGCCTATGCTGATTCGGTCATTTTGGTTTGGTAATGAAGTTTCTATTGCTATGAGTATCACAGGCTTTATTTATGTGGCTTACATGCTTGTCAGCATTCGCAGTTTTAATCGTAGCATGACGGAAAATATTATTTTACGTTTTGATGCAGTCAAACGTGAAAATGAAATTAAACAGTTGGCTTTTTATGATCAACTCACAAACCTACCTAACCGTCGATTATTGCTTGATCGGCTAGACCACTCACTGACCGTGAGCGCGCGTTCTGGCAGGCGAGGCGCCTTACTGTTTTTAGATTTAGATCATTTTAAAATGCTAAATGATACGATGGGGCATGCTATGGGTGACTTGCTCTTGAAAAAAGTCGCTGAACGTTTGCTACGTTGTGTGCGAGAAAGCGATACCGTTGCGCGTTTAGGCGGCGATGAGTTTGTCGTTATGCTAGAAGATTTAAGTGAGGATGTGGACGAAGCGACTAAGCAAGTAGAGAAAGTAGCAGACTTAATAATAGAAACACTTAATATTCCCTATATGCTCAATACGCTTGAACATAGCAGCACCCCTAGCATTGGCATAGCGCTGTTTGGTGAGCATGGTAGCTCACATGAAGAGTTGCTAAAGCATGCGGATATTGCCATGTATCAGGCAAAAAGAGCTGGGCGTAATGTCGTGCGACACTTTGACTTTGCAATGCAAGAAACAGTCAGTACGAAAGACATCCAAGCCGTAGTCAATTAAAAAAAGTTTTTATTAAATGGCACGCGCTAAGAAAGCCACTTAAAAGAGCTGAAAATTAAGTCTTCGCAGCTCCAAGCAAGGTACTTAATTAATAACTCTTTAATGATGATGCGCATGTAAGCCTGGCGCACCTTGTGCCTTAGCTAGCCACTCTTTAGCGTCATCGTTTTGTTCCATATCACCAATGTCGGTGTAATACACTTGCTGATAACTGTTTAATACTTCTTCAGTAGTTTTTGGTGCTGGTTTGTTAGCAGATAAAGTTTTTCCAGCCACGTTCAATTGACGTAATTGAATCGTGACTTTACTTTTCGGATAGGTATATTCAATTTTAACTGGAATATGCAACTGCGGTAACCAAAGCAGCTTTACTTTGGCATCATTGACCGTGCCAGCATGAATGGTACCTGTATAGCTTTCGACAGAATATTCCCCATAATTTACTGGTTTGTTACTTGTTTTCTTCAGGCCTGCAAGCTCAGTGTCTGAAATAAGTTGAGAAGTCACTTGCCATTGATTTTCATCAGCGTTGATTCCTAACACTCTAAGATCATCAAATAGATACTCAATGGCACGTTTATCTTCATGCATTAAAAATAAATAGCCCGTTTTACCATCTGGACTATGCCTCCAAATTTCTCCTCGTTTAGCCAGTTGCCCAGTTTTACTGTCTATATCACGCAACTCCACCTGCTCAGATTGGCGCATTAACCACCAATGACGTTTAACGGTTTTTTTACATGGCATTGCACATTGTACTGTTTCAAATCTGGCATCTAATGTAGGCAAAGATTCAGTTTCTGCATAGGCAAAAGTGCTGACTAATAAGACTAAAGCCCCTAATAAATTACTCATACTCTTAAATAACACGGTCATGCTTTTTCCTTAAGTGATGCTCATCTAGCCAAACCATTTAAACAATAAAAAGTCAGGCAATAGAAAAAAGGTGACTTGCATCGCAAGCCACCTTGTTCATTACATTTTATAAAGATTCAATTGGATTAAAAACCAAATGCATCTTTCATGACTTGGTAGATATAGCTTTGCTCTTGCACACCCTGCATTAAGTAAGCTTTAGGACCGCCTGCAAAAATTGCGACATCTTCACCCGCATGCGTTTCACCACCTAGTAAAGGCACAGTCACTTCTTGATGGAAATTAGGATCTTCAGTATTCACCGCGGTCAGATCTTCAATACGGCCAGCGCGAGCTGTTTGGTTATAAACTGCGTCACCAGCTTGATTTTGGTAGTAACCAACACCATTGGCAAAACCAATTGTTGTGTATGGTTTACCATCTGTTGCTAAATCAGGTGTCGTTTTACCAAGTGAAACTACTTTACCCAAAATTGGGTTGCCGCGTTTTGGGTAACCTGCAATGGTAAGTGTATGGCTATGGTCAGCCGTTACAATGACCAATGTATCGCTCAAATCTACTTTGTCTAAAGCCTTTTGAACCGCATCTGAAAAAGCGACTGCATCGCTTAATGTGCGATAAGCATTACCTGCATGAGACGCGTGGTCAATACGGCCGCCTTCAACCATTAAGAAGTAACCTTTTGGATTGTTTTT
>JAYTRW010000326.1:0-1210 GCA_043745985.1 Methylotenera sp. | reverse complement strand
GATTCGCGCCATTACCAAAACTCGCCAATATCGCTGCTAAGTGATTGATTTCATTGGAGTGATGGGCAATTTGCTGCCTCGAACTGTCGAACCCGGGTACGCCGGATTCAGTATCACCAGGTGACGGTAAATGACACGCAACCGGTGACTGGGCTTTCCACCATCAACCAGGAACACTCGGATATTTTGTATGCGCTGACGATCAAAAAACCGACTCTGAACACCCATCTGACCCTTTTGTAGTGGAGCGATTGCATCGAACCCCTATATGCATCAATGACTTACGCGTTTAACTGTCGAACCCGGGTGCGCCGCACTTTCATGTTGGAGACCCTAGCGAGAGCAGTTCGTCCTACCAAAAAGACCAAGGCAATGTCGGACAACAAGTTGGTCGCCCGGAAAACTGCAAATGATCGATAGCATTGCTCCAGCTGGGCATGGTTCTCAGATTGGTACTGCTCTGATGACGTATTGCAGCGGCATGGCGTCATTCATTGCCGTTTCAGGCGCAACACCGGCAGCTTTCGCTAATTCGCCGATTATAGGAAGAAATCGGTCCCTCGCTGGTTCATCAAAAACTCGGGGGAACCCAGTGGAAATGTTAAAGCCAGAGCTTGCAAACAATTCGATCATGGTTTGCCGTGTGAACCATCTCAAATGTGTTCTGTCAAATAAACCACTGTCTTCATACCGAAAGTCACCAATTGACAGCTTGACTTGAACTGACCAGTGTTGGGCATTTGGTATGCAAGCAATGACAGAACCGTGTTCAGGAATCACCGCACGAATTTTTTCGAGGATTTTCCATGGATTCTTAAAGTGCTCCAACGTGTCACCAAAAACCCAGCAGTCACGTGACCGGTTTTTTTCAAAGAAATCATCATCAGCTTCTTCAATGTTGAGAGACTGCGTCTCATCACAATATCTTCTAGCGGAATCGGCATAGTCACCATCAATGTCAACACCAAGGTATTGACAATGTGGATTTATTTTTTTGAATTCACGCGCAAGCGCTCCCGAGCTACACCCAATCTCGATTATTTTTTCTGAAGATCTAGGTATGAGTCCAAGTAAATCTGGATTGTGGTTGTCGTGAACAGGTGTTTGGTTCATTGTTTAACTCTCCCATTTTTCCAAGTATTTTTCATATCCCCGTCTCCAGCTATCACTGCCGAAATTACCTCCGCTCTCGTGAATAACCGATAATGCC
>JAYTRW010000325.1:0-1211 GCA_043745985.1 Methylotenera sp. | reverse complement strand
TTTCTGGCTGATGCCAATGGCTGGTTAGCGACGTTTAGCTTGCATGAAGCGGTTAAACATAATGCAGCACTAGCCGTTCAACAATTAAAAGACGCTCATCTGAACGTAGAGCTTTTATCTGGTGACCAAGCGCATACGGTCATCAATACCGCCAACGAAATCGGCATTACACAATTTCAAGCGGCGTGTAGCCCGCAAGACAAACTATCACGATTACAAGCGCTCAAGCAGCAAGGCAAGAACATACTGATGGTGGGTGACGGCTTAAATGATGGTCCAATTTTAGCCAGCGCCCATGTTTCTATCGCCATGGGCAAAGGTGTACCACTCACACTTGCCCATGCTGACTACGTTTTATTGAATGGTGATATTAGTCAAATTCCACAACTAATTCGCCATGCACGCAAAACCATGACCATCATCAAACAAAATATCGCTTGGGCCATCATTTACAATGTAGTGTGTATTCCACTTGCGTTTTTTGGCGTATTATCCGCTTGGTTAGCGGGTTTAGGTATGGCAGTGAGCTCTATCATCGTTGTGCTAAACGCGTTGCGTTTAACTACTTTTTCGGAAACTTTGGAAACAAAGGCCAAATAATGGACATTCTATTTATACTTGTTCCACTGTCAGTGGTGATGGGTTTGGTAGTACTTGGCGGCCTTTGGTGGGCGGTTTATCGCGGCCAATTTGAAGACATTGAGGAAGAAGGTCGCCGTATTTTTGAAGAAGATAAAGAATAATCAAATTAGCTTTTCAATTAAGAAGCGGTAATTAAAACACAGCCATTAAATTCATTCTAATTTGCCACAAACTACTCGCCTTTCTAATACTTTAAATCACTTATGCAAACAGTACTTATCTATAGCGCGCTAGTCATGGGCTTAGCTGGCGGCCCTCACTGTGTCGCCATGTGTGGCGCAGCTTGCACCTCATTCACGCAATCACCAGATAAGCCCTATGCCATTTATTTTTACCACTTAGGACGAGTGTGTGGCTACGCTTTATTGGGCGCAATCGCCACATTTGCCATTCAAAGCATCGCCTGGCTCTCTAGCTACAGTGCCGTATTGCATCCACTGTGGACATTTTTTCATGTGCTGGTTTTTTTCTGGGGCGTGATACTTATCATTTATGCACGCCAACCAATATGGATAGACCAAGCGGGTCGGCGCATTTGGCAGCATGTTAAAAAGCTCAGCAAAATAAGC
>JAYTRW010000324.1:0-1214 GCA_043745985.1 Methylotenera sp. | reverse complement strand
AGTCGCTGCCATCACCCAATAACTCCTGAAAACGCGGCGTATCCTGCGGTGTCGATATGATTAGAATATCGCGTATTCCAGCTAACATTAAAGTGCTGAGCGGATAATAAATCATCGGCTTATCATAAATTGGTAACAACTGCTTTGAAACCACCTTGGTGACAGGGTAAAGCCTAGTGCCAGAACCGCCTGCAAGGATAATACCTTTACGTGTTGCCATAACTCACCTCAACTTTTTCTTTTATTTTCTTTATACTTTACGATGACCATTAATGATGTCTATTTATTTAGAATTTCAGCCAATAATCGAGTGACGCCACTTTGCCAACTTGGTAGAACCAAGTCAAAACTATTTTGTAATTTTTCAGTACTTAAACGCGAATTTAATGGTCTTTTGGCTGGTATAGGAAAAGATGACGTTGGTACTACCTGAATTGCATCAGCTGCAACTTTAATCTCAACCCCCGCTTGACGTGCATACTCAATGACAAAACTAGCGTAACCGTGCCAAGACGTTTCACCACTCGCAACAAGATGATATAAACCGCTCACTTCTGGGCTTACTAAAGCTTTGCGAATAGCATGTGCAGTGACGTCTGCAAGTAAATCAGCTCCTGTTGGCGCGCCTATTTGATCGTTAATCACCTTTAACGCATCTCGCTCTTGCGCAAGTTTCAGCATAGTTTTAGCAAAGTTTCCGCCGCGCGCAGCATACACCCAACTCGTGCGAAATATTAAATGCTTACAGCCTGATGCAACAATAGCATTTTCGCCATCTAGCTTGGTCTGACCATAAACGCTTAATGGCGAAGTGGTGTCCGATTCAAGCCTTGGCGTTTCACCACTGCCATCGAACACATAATCAGTTGAATAGTGAACCAGCCATGCCCCAATGCGCTTAGCTTCGTTCGCCAAAACAGCTGGCGCAAGGGCATTAATGGTACGTGCAAGCTCATGCTCGCTTTCGGCTTTATCAACAGCAGTATGCGCGGCCGCATTCACAATAACATCTGGCACAATCGCTCGAATTGCTTGTGCAAGTCCATCAAGGTTTGTAAAGTCACCGCAATAATCCAAGCTGCGTGCATCCAAAGCAATCACTTCACCCAAAGGAGCTAAGCTGCGCTGTAGCTCCCAACCCACTTGACCATTTTTACCAAGCAAAAGAATTTTTATTGAATTCATATTTCACCTACATGAAGATTATTATTCTA
>JAYTRW010000323.1:0-4157 GCA_043745985.1 Methylotenera sp. | reverse complement strand
GGCATGCCATGCAAAAGTTTACGGTAGAACGCACCGCAAACACACCCGATGAACTTTGGCTGACAGAGCATTCAGCCGTATATACGTTGGGCCTGAATCGTAAAAATGTGCGTTTACCCATTCGAGTTGATATTCCATTAGTGCAGACTGACCGAGGTGGAAAAATCACCTATCACGGGCCTGGTCAGCTGATTATTTATGCACTAATCGACCTAAAACGGAACAATCTAAACATCCGTAAACTGGTGAGCTTACTCGAAAACTCTGTCATAGAACTACTCAACAATTTTGGCAAACAAGCCATCTCAAAAGCTGATGCGCCGGGCGTATATGTTGAAGAAGCCAAAATAGCCGCGCTAGGATTACGCATCAAAAATAATTGCTGTTATCATGGCTTAAGTTTAAATATAAACATGGACTTATCACCGTTCGATGCCATTGATCCATGTGGCTATGTGGGCTTAAAAGTCACACAAACTAAAGCATTAAGCATCAATGCCAATTTAGAAACCATCAGTGAGTTGTTACTGAACATACTGACAAAAAATTTAGCACATGGAATTACAAATGACTGATGTAAGAACATCAAAAATCGCTGGTGTAAAAGAGATTGATAGCGCTAAAACCTCGCGCATTCCTATCAAAATCATTCCGATGCCCATGCTGCGCAAGCCTGAGTGGATACGCATGAAAGCGCCAGACTCAGCACGCTACCAAGAAATTAAAAAAATTCTACGCGATAATAATCTTCATACCGTATGTGAAGAAGCCAGTTGCCCAAACATCGGCGAATGCTTTAGTGGTGGTACTGCTACATTTATGATTTTGGGTGACGTTTGTACGCGCCGCTGCCCATTTTGCGATGTTGCACACGGCAAACCACTACCGCCAGATGTAAATGAGCCTGAGAACTTAGCGCGCACGATTGCACAAATGAAACTCAAGTACGTGGTGATTACTAGCGTAGACCGCGATGATTTAAAAGATGGTGGTGCGCAACACTTTGTAGATTGCATTCGGGCCGTGCGTGCACAATCACCCAATATTAAAATTGAGATTCTCGTCCCCGATTTTCGTGGTCGCCTAGACGTTGCCATGGAGATTCTGCGCAATGCACCACCTGATGTAATGAATCACAACCTTGAGACAATCCCTCGCCTTTACAAACAAGCAAGACCAGGTTCAGATTACCAGAACTCATTGCAGCTATTAAAAACCTTTGGCGAAATGTACCCAGAAGTACCGACAAAATCAGGATTAATGCTAGGCTTGGGTGAAACCGACGAAGAAATTTTAAAAGTAATGGCAGACTTACGTGCGCACAACGTTAGCATGTTAACTTTAGGTCAGTACTTACAGCCTAGCGTGCATCATTTACCTGTCATGCGCTATGTGGAGCCTGCATCATTTGAAAAATTAAAAGAAAAAGCTGACGCATTGGGCTTTAATAACACGGCTAGTGGCCCCATGGTAAGAAGCAGTTATCACGCGGACGTTCAAGCACATGAAGTCATTTAAAAAGGCATACAAAAGCCTGTTCAAACATCGCGATGATAAAGTAGCCTAAACTAGATACCGAAAAGAGATTCTATGGTTCCACACTTAACAACCGCGCTTAACGGCCCTTTACTTAGCTTAGAAAAAAGCATGCTCGATGCCATGCCAAAAATCGAACATTGGTTTCGCTCGCAATGGTTAGAGTATTCCTCCCCGTTTTATGCCAGTGTAGATTTACGCAATTCGGGCTTCAAATTAGCTCCTGTCGACACTAATTTATTCCCTGGTGGCTTTAACAACCTCAATCCTGACTTCTTATCTCTAAGCGTTCAAGCCGCGATGGTGGCGGTTGAGAAAGTCTGTCCTGAAGCACATCGATTACTCATCATTCCTGAAAATCATACGCGCAACACTTACTACTTACGCAACGTAGTTGAGCTTGTAAATATCATGAAACAGGCCGGTCTTGATGTAAGAGTCGGCTCTATTTCACCTGAGATTACGGAGCCTACCAAGCTAGAAACTCATGATGGTCATACGTTATTATTAGAGCCCGTTGTGCGTGTAGGTAATCGTATTAAACTCGTTAACAGTGAGCTTGGTGACTTTGATAGCTGTGCGATTTTGCTTAACAATGACCTATCTGCAGGTATTCCTGCCATTCTTGAGAATCTTGAGCAGAATTTAATTCCGCCGCTACATGCTGGCTGGAGTACGCGACGTAAATCACAACACTTTTCTGCCTACAATCGGGTGGCAAGTGAGTTCTCTGCGCTACTTGGCATTGATGAGTGGTTGTTAAACCCATATTTTGATACCTGTGGTGAAATTGATTTCCATGCACGGACTGGTGAAGAGTGCTTGGCGCTTAAAGTAGAAGAGTTACTGGCAAAAATCAGAATAAAATATGCACAATACGGCGTGACTCAAGAGCCATTTGTCATTGTAAAAGCTGATGCCGGTACTTATGGCATGGGCATTATGACAGTGAAATCACCCGATGATGTGCGCGATTTAAATCGTAAAGCCCGTAATAAAATGTCTGTGGTAAAAGAAGGTTTGCAAGTCTCAGAGGTGATTATTCAAGAAGGTGTTTATACCTTCGAGAGCATTAATGATGCGGTTGCAGAACCAGTCGTGTATATGATGGATCATTTTGTGATTGGTGGATTCTACCGCGTACATACGGGTCGTGGCGTGGATGAAAATCTCAATGCACCAGGTTCACAGTTTGTACCTTTAGCTTTTGAAAAACCTTGTAGCATGCCAGATTGTGCAGGCGCGCCAGATGTTGCTCCTAACCGCTTTTATGCTTACGGCGTAGTGGCGCGTTTGGCCTTATTAGCTGCAGCCATTGAGTTGCAAGAACAAGATCCGCTCAATCAGTAAAGCATGTGCTCATGAAACTCAACTTCATTCTCGACCCGCTAGAGAGCCTCAAAAGTTAT
This sequence comes from Methylotenera sp., assembly GCA_043745985.1. GTDB lineage: Bacteria > Pseudomonadota > Gammaproteobacteria > Burkholderiales > Methylophilaceae > Methylotenera. Next base: position 1,212 of record JAYTRW010000323.1, on the reverse strand, counting down.
AAAGACACTAGCTTGGCCATCATGCGCGAGGCGAGTACGCGCGGACATGAGTTGTTTGTCAGCATGCAACATGAGCTTTTTTTGCGTGGTGCAACAGCAAGAATTAGCACGAAAAAATTCACTTTTACTGAGCTAAGTTACACTTTAGAAGAGGCTATAGAATACGCACCAGCTGACTTTGATGGCATTATCATGCGCAAAGACCCGCCATTTGATAATGAATATCTATATAGCACTTATTTACTTGAAATTGCCGCTAATCAGGGTGCAAAAGTTTATAACAATCCAAGTGCAATTCGTAGTTGGAATGAAAAATTATCGGTTACACGCTTTCCGCAATTTGCACCTGAATTTTTAGTCACCGCAAATAACGATTTAATCAGAGCGTTTTTAAATACTCACCAAGATATAGTCGTTAAACCGCTTGATGGTATGGGTGGCAGCAGCATATTTAGGCTAAATTTGACTGACCCCAATATCAGTGTGATACTAGAAACCATTACCGACTTCAGCAGCCGCACGATTATGGCACAGCGTTATTTACCAGCAATATTGCAAGGCGATAAACGTATCATTGTGATTGACGGCGTTCCGTTACCATATGCATTAGCACGCATTCCTAAAGCTGGCGAAACACGCGGTAATTTAGCTGCTGGCGGTACAGGGATCGCACAATTACTCAGCGAGCGTGATTTAGAAATCGCCACAACAGTAGGCAAGGTACTTAAAGCTGAAGGTTTGCTTTTAGTGGGTTTAGACGTGATTGGCGAGCATTTAACCGAAATCAATGTTACTAGCCCCACAGGCATGGTTGAAATCGCCAAGCAAACCAGCCACTTAACTCAGCAGTGCAGCCCTGCCAGCACCATGGTAGACGCTTTGGAGCGGCATGCCGCATTTTAAATGCGCAAACTAACCATTATCATTGCACTAGTTGCGTCCCTTGTATTTGGCGCTTATCTGCTATCGCGCGAAGAGCCGCTTTATCACACACAAAGTTATGTTTTTGGCACTTTAGTCGATATTAGTATTTATGATGAAAATGAAGAGCGCGCACGTTCACTTTCCAACCAAATACTGCAAAACTTCCAAAGCCTGCATAACCGCTTGCACGCATGGAAACCAATCGCTGAAGGCAAGCCGAGTGAGTTAGGTCAACTTAATTCGACATTTGAGCGCGGTCGTATGCTAACAAATATTAGCCCAGACTTA
>JAYTRW010000322.1:0-12612 GCA_043745985.1 Methylotenera sp. | reverse complement strand
CGTCAGCACTTTGCGTTTGTAGCCAAGTTTGCACACCTTTATTTGTTGCAGAGCGTATGCCATTCAGGTTTAGCGATATAATCTTCAAAACTTAATTCCTTAATATAATTATCTAAAACATGAGCACGAAACACACCATTGAGCAGTCTGACCAATTCAGACAAGAGTTTATCGCATTTGCCATTAAAAAAGAGGTTTTACGCTTTGGTGAATTTACAACTAAAGCGGGTCGCCTAAGCCCATATTTTTTTAATGCGGGTTTGTTTAATGATGGCGAAAGCTTGATGAAACTTGGCGAATTTTATGCGGCCGCGATTAAAAATTCAGGCATAGAATTTGATATGTTGTTTGGACCAGCCTACAAAGGCATTACGCTAGCCGCAAGTATTGCCATTGCATTTGCCAGAAATGGTCACAATGTGCCCTACGCGTACAATCGCAAAGAAGCCAAGGATCATGGCGAAGGCGGTTTAATTGTTGGCAGCCCGCTAAAAGGTCGGGTACTCATCATTGATGATGTGATTTCGGCAGGCACGTCAGTGAGAGAGTCTGTTGACCTTATCCTCCAGAACGGCGCGACGGCATGTGGCGTGGCTATTGCCATAGACAGACAAGAAAAGGGTTTGGGCGAGCTATCAGCAGTGCAAGAAGTGATTAAAAATAATGAAATACCAGTCTGTGCAATCGCCAATTTAAATGACTTATTGAGCTATCTAGAGAATCAAAATGATATGGCACAAAATTTGCTACTGGATAAAGTCATGTCGTATCGCCAAATGTATGGCGTTATTTAATTAATTTAAGGTTAATTACAAAGCCTTAAAAATTACTCAAAAAGTGGTAATGAAGAAATTTTAATTTTTAAGATGAAGCCATTAGCTGAAGCTAATTCACATTTTCTAGACAAGGCGATACTTGATTATTCGAGTTCAGCCTTGTTTGCCTTGCTTTTTTCTAGCGTACTGATACTGACAAGCTATGCGCATCTGACGCATGCAGATGGTAGCAAAATCGTGAAATGGAAAGACGCAAGTGGCGTCACCCATTACGGCGACAAAATGCCAGCGCAAGAATCTGGTCGCAGTAATAGTGTGTTGAATAATCACGGCACTCTGATTAAAACGAATGAATCTTTTAATCCAAAAGATAACTCCCAAGAAACAGAGAGGCTTTCAGTTGAACAACAAAGGCAAGACAAGGCCTTGTTAGCGTCTTATTCCTCTGTAGAGGAAATTGATATGGCAGAAAAACGTAACTTAAAGAGTGACGAAACGGCTTTACTCACGTTAAATCAGAATCAAGAAGAAACTAAAAAGATGTTGGCCAATATTTACGCGAAATTTTCTGGCAAAAAAATGCCCAGTCAAGCCGCTGAAGATGCTCAGAATTATCAAACACAAATGATAAAAACAAAATCACAGATTGTTGCCGTGCAAAATAGTATCGCTTTAACAAGAACTCGTTTTAATCAATATCGGTCTAGGTATGTTGAACTAAAGCCATAATAAAGCTCGCCTACAAATACTAATCATAAGCTGCTAATAAAAAAGTCGCCAATGCCCGAAACTTTCTCGGCATTGGCGGCAATTTACTTTATAGCCACTGAAGTTTTTAATTTACAGGTCTAGCCTAGCTTTTTCCTCAAAATATCATTCACTTGCGCTGGGTTAGCTTTGCCTTTTGAGGCTTTCATGGCTTGACCCACTAAAGCATTAAACGCCTTTTCTTTTCCAGCTTTAAACTCTTCAACCATTGCTGCATTTGCGGCTAAGACTTCGTCAATAATCGCTTCAATTGCACCGCTATCTGACTCTTGTTTTAGGCCTTTGGCTGCGATGATGTCGTCAACACTTCCTTCAGCATCCCACAATGCCTCAAATACTTGTTTGGCTGCGTTGTTTGAAATCGTATTGTCGCCGATGCGCTTCAATAATTGTGCGAGTTGCTGCGCATTGATCGGTGAATCACTAATGCTTGTATCTTCTGCATTTAATTTGGCAGCCAGTGTACCCATTACCCAGTTTGCCGATTGTTTGGCATCAGCGCCTGCATCAACGGTAGCGACAAAATAATTGGCTAAATCTCGTGAGGTGGTCAGCGCGTTTGCATCGTAGCTAGACAATGCATATTGCGCTTCAAAGCGTGCTTTCATCGCTTCTGGCAACTCTGGCATCTGTGCTCTTACCGCATCTTTATCTGCCTCTGAAATGACTAATGGTAATAAATCCGGGTCTGGAAAGTAGCGGTAATCGTTCGCCTCTTCTTTGCTACGCATAGCTTTGGTTTCGCCCGTATCTGGGTTGAACAGCACAGTAGCTTGTTGGATTGTTCCACCATCTTCTAGCGTTTCGATTTGCCAACGTGTTTCATACTCAATGGCTTGCGTCATGAATTTGAATGAGTTCAGGTTTTTAATCTCACGACGCGTACCAAGCTTTTCTGTACCTTTAGGACGCACGGATACGTTCACATCACAGCGGAAACTACCTTCTTGCATATTGCCATCACAAATGCCTATCCATTGCACCAACTCGTGCAGCTTTTTGGCATAAGCCACAGCTTCCGCCGCAGAGCGCATATCAGGCTCAGTCACGATTTCTAATAGTGGCGTACCTGCACGGTTTAAATCAATACCGCTCATGCCTTCAACAGCGCCATGAACGGATTTACCAGCATCCTCTTCCAAATGCGCGCGGGTGATATTCACTACTTTCTCATACGCTGCATTTTTACCTACCGCAGGCACTTGTATGGTGACTGCGCCTTTGCCAACCACAGGTAACTCAAACTGACTAATTTGATAACCTTTTGGTAAGTCAGGGTAAAAATAGTTTTTACGTGCAAATACAGAGCGCGGCGCAATATGGGCATTAATCGCTAGGCCGAATTTAATAGCGCACTGCACGGCTTCCTTATTCAACACAGGCAACACACCTGGCAAGGCAATACTCACTTCACAAGCCTGTGTGTTTGGCTCTGCGCCATACTTAATGGATGCACCAGAAAAAATCTTAGTATTTGTTCTTAGTTGGGTGTGAGTTTCTAACCCAATGACGACTTCCCATTCCATGCTTTACTCCAAACCTGCTGGCATACGGGTATGCCAATCTGTCACTTGTTGATATTGATGCGCCACATTCAACATACGCGCTTCATCAAAATAATTACCGATAATTTGCATACCAACGGGCAACGATACGCCATCGTCACTTTGCGCAAAGCCAGCAGGAATACTCATGCCCGGCAAGCCCGCTAAATTGGTAGAGATGGTGTAAATATCTTGCAGATACATGGCGACTGGATCATCCACTTTTTCACCTGCTTTAAACGCAGTTGATGGCGCGGCTGGCCCCATAATCACATCACATTTTTTGAAAGCTTCGACAAAGTCTTGTGCGATTAAACGACGAATTTGCTGAGCTTTGAGATAGTAAGCATCATAATAACCTGCGCTTAATACATAACTGCCAATCAATATACGACGCTTCACTTCCGCGCCAAAACCTTCTGCACGGCTCTTGTTATACATGTCCATCAAGTCAGTGTATTCAGCAGCACGATGACCGTAACGCACGCCATCGTAACGCGACAAGTTACTTGAAGCTTCAGCAGGCGCTAACACGTAGTAAACTGGAATCGATAAACCAGTATTGGGTAATGAAATATCCACAATTTCAGCGCCAAGTTTTTTGTATTCGGCAATCGCAGCTTCAATCACTTTGCCTACAATGGCATCTAAACCTTCGGAGAAATACTCTTTCGGTAGACCAACTTTTAGACCTTGCAGAGGTTTAGCTTGATTTGAATTGTCTAGATCTGAATTATACAGTTCACGCGTGTAATCTTCTTTTTCACGGTTCAAGCTTGTTGAATCGCGCTCATCAAACCCTGCCATTACATTCATCATCAGCGCACAATCTTCTGCACTTTTTGCCATCGGACCAGCTTGGTCTAATGATGATGCAAAAGCAATCATGCCATAGCGTGAAACCGCGCCATAAGTAGGTTTTAAGCCTGTAAAGCCACACAATGAAGCTGGTTGGCGAATTGAACCACCAGTATCGGTGCCCGTTGCCGCCGCACAAAGCCTTGCAGCTACCGCCGCTGCACTGCCACCGCTACTGCCACCTGGCACACGATCAAAACTCCATGGGTTCTTAACACCGCCGAAATAGGATGTTTCGTTGGATGAACCCATCGCGAACTCATCCATATTGGTTTTGCCTAAATTCACCGCACCTGCAGCATCAAACTGGGTGATGATGTGCGCATCGTAAGGCGCTATAAAATTGGCGAGCATTTTAGAGCCGCAAGTGGTCTGCCAGCCTTTTGCACAAAAAATATCTTTTTGCGCAATTGGAATACCCGTTAAAGGGGCAACATTGCCAGCAGCGATACGCGCATCGGCCGCTTTGGCCTGTGCCAACGTTTTGTCTTCGTCTAGAGAAATGTAGGCATTAATACTAGGGTTGTATTGCTGAATTCTATCTAGAAAAGTTTGTGTCAATTCAACACTAGAAATTTTCTTCGCTTGGAGCATCTCGCCCAGCTGTTTTAGGCTGCTGTTAATCATATTCAAGTCTTATTTTAAAGTCTTATATTTAAGTGTTTACTCAATTACTTTAGGTACCAGATACAAACCACCTGCTACCGCTGGCTCTGCTGAGCCATTGCCAAGTGTGGGTGCGTTTTTCTGAAACTCTTCGCGCAGATTCGCTTTAGTGATGACATCGTCGCGCAAACGCTGACTTAAATCTTGAGAATGCGACATCGGCTCAATGCCAGTGGTATCGACGGCTTGCATTTGCTCAATCAGCCCAAGAATTCCTGTTAGCTTAGTGAGCGTTGCTGCAGCGTCACTTTCGCTCACTTCAATGCGTGCTAAATGTGCAACTTTTTTGATGTCTTCAATGCTTAATGCCATGTTTCATTAATCCGAAATTTAGTTAGACCATTTTAATGTTCAAAATGAGTCACTTGTTATGACTTCTCTTTACAATTAAGTTGCAATTACATCTTAATTTTCAACGTAATATGCGGTATTATACCTGCAATTTACTGACGCCTTAATTGCGCTTTAACATTTACTTAGCGCCCCAAATCGTCATCTTGCATCAAATCACAGGATAAACACAATGTTCGGTTTTATAACTAGCTATTTTTCAAACGATCTTGCTATTGACTTGGGCACAGCTAACACGCTGATATACGCTCGTGGCAAAGGCATCGTTTTAGATGAACCTTCAGTAGTTGCCATTCGCTTAGAAGGCGGCCCAGGTGGCAAAAAAATCTTACTCGCTGTGGGTGCAGAAGCCAAAGGCATGTTGGGCCGTGCGCCTGCAAATATTCAAGCGATTCGCCCAATGAAAGATGGCGTAATTGCGGACTTTACTATTACTGAGCAAATGCTCAAATACTTTATCCGCCGCGTGCATGATGCACGTTGGTTTTCACCAAGCCCGCGCATTATTATTTGCGTGCCAGTTGGCTCTACCCAAGTTGAACGCCGTGCGATTAAAGAGTCTGCTGAGCGCGCTGGTGCTAAGCAGGTATTTTTGATTGAAGAACCAATGGCAGCAGCGATTGGTGCTGGCATGCCAGTTTCAGAAGCCACTGGCTCTATGGTGGTGGATATTGGTGGCGGTACGACTGAAGTGGGTGTTATTTCACTAGGCGGTATTGTTTATGCGAAGTCTGAACGCGTTGGTGGTGATAAATTCGACCAAGCGATTATTGATTATATTCGCCGCAATTACGGCATGCAAATTTCTGAGCCTACCGCTGAAAACATCAAGAAAACCATTGGTTCTGCTTTCCCAGGTTCAGCTGTTTTAGAAATGGAAGTCACTGGCCGTAATCTTGCAGAAGGCTTACCACGTAAATTCACTATTTCTAGTAATGAAATTTTAGAAGCGTTGACTGAGCCATTGAACGCAATTGTTGGTGCAGTAAAATCAGCCTTAGAGCAAACCCCACCAGAGCTAGGTGCTGACATTGCCGAAAAAGGTATGGTATTAACAGGCGGTGGTGCTTTATTGCGAGATTTAGACAGATTATTGGTGGAAGAAACGGGCTTACCAGTTATCGTTGCAGAAGATCCACTAACCTGCGTAGCACGTGGTTGCGGCCAAGCTTTAGAAGAAATGGATAAACTAGGCAGCATCTTCGCTTACGAATAATTAAAGCTGAATAGGCTACGTGATGAAGTAAATTTAGGCCGTACTACACGGCCTAAATCACATAAGAAGTTAAACTTCTACCTTAAAGAGAAATTGAATATCGCTTAACCAATGGCACGCCGCTTTAATCACAGACTCGAGCAACAATCCGCCCCAGCATTTTTTGTGCGCGGTCCAAGTCCGCTTGCGCGCTTGGCTTTTTTCTCAGCTCTTTCGCTAGCATTGATGGCGGCGGACTCTCGCCTAGAATACCTCACCAGCGTGCGCCAGAATCTACAAGCGCTATTGCACCCTTTGCAACTATTGGCCAATGCGCCATCAAGGCTTTATCGCGATACCACTGAGTACTTTTCAACGCATGAGTATTTACTGAGCGAAAATCGAAAATTAAAACAAAATGCACTTAAGCAAGCGGTTGAGTTGCAAAAGCTCAATACACTTGAACTTGAAAACAATAATCTTCGCCAATTATTACAAACCAATAAATCAATCGTTGAGACCAGTGTAGCGGCTGAAATTATGCACGTAGGGCGCGATTTATTTACTAAGAAAATCATCGTGAATCGTGGTGCAACACACAATATCGTAGCAGGCGAGGCCGTGGTGGACGCGACTGGTGTGATTGGTCAAGTCACGCGCATTTATCCACTTAGCAGCGAGGTCACGCTCATTACGGATAAATCATTAGCCATTCCAATACAAGTCGAACGTAATGGTTTGCGTGCGATTGCATTTGGGCATGGTCGCGACAATACTTTAGATTTACCTTATCTGCCGACCAATGTAGACATTCAACGTGGCGACAAATTAGTGACATCAGGCATAGATGGTGTGTATCCTGCAGGGCTTGCTGTTGCAACAGTTTCACAGATTGAAATTACGCCTGATTCGCCATTCGCACGTATTATTTGTGTACCGACTGGCGGCGTAGAAAACCATAAGCAAGTCCTTCTAGTCAGCATCCCACGTGTGGCAGAGCCCGTTGAAACTGAGATTATTAGCGCAATTAAGCCAGAGACGAAAGTTAAAAAGACTGAAAATAAAACCATAGCGATTAAGCCTACCGCGCCTAAACCTGAAGTTACAAAACCTGCTGCAATTAAAGCTGAGTCTGGAAAGCCGCAATTAATACCAGAATCAAAGCCATCAGCAATCACTCACCCCAACAACACGAGCAAGCCACATGCCGCCGAGTAAGCTCAAATCCATCTACTTGTCGCTGATGTTAGCGTTCGTTTTTCTACTGTTGCCATGGTCTGGATTTGCACTGAAAATACGTCCAGATTTTATATTACTGGTCATTATTTTTTGGTTAATACGTGCGCCTAATTTATGCAATGTAGGCACAGCTTGGTTTTTAGGTCTTTTTGTAGATTTAGCCACGGGCGGAATATTTGGTCAATTTGCTTTTGCTTACACCATCACTGCATTTTTTGCGGTCACTTATCAACGCCGTCTAGTATTGTTTAATCATACGCAGCAATTATTTTATGTATTCTTGCTATTATTGATTTCGCAGATCGTGTTACTCATCATTAAGACCTTCTCTGGTGCAGATGCTTTAGGTTGGAGTTACTTCTTACCAAGTATTCTTGGCGTTTTATTATGGAGAATCGCTGTTATTTTTGGCTTGAATACGGGCGGTCGCTCGCGTGGGACTTAACACTCTGATGGCTGGCATTTAATTATGCGCGCTGAACTTAAGAACTTTCAGCACGAACAATATTACTTTAAGCTGAGATTGGGCTTCACAGGTTTTGTTGTAATAGCGCTATTTACCGTGCTGGCGCTGCGCTTCTCTTACTTGCAAATCAAACAATACAAACACTATCAAACGCTGGCTGAAAACAATCGCATTTCACTCGTACCGATTGTGCCTAACCGTGGTTTGATCCTTGATAAGAATGGCGTGGTTCTTGCCCATAATTTTTTCGTTTACACCTTAGAAATCACGCCATCCAAGGTAGATGATCTGGAAAAAACTATTTCCGAAGTCAGTAAGTTGGTGGAAGTCAGCTCATTAGACCGCAAACGCTTTAACAAACTTCGAGAAGAAAGCCGCAATTTTGAAAGCGTGCCTATTCGCACGCACTTAAATGAAGTAGAAGCCGCCAGTTTTGCTGTTAACCACTACCGATTCCCAGGAGTGGAAATCAAGTCGCGCTTATTTAGACACTATCCGCTGGGCAAGCTAGGTGCGCACATGGTGGGGTACATAGGACGCATCAACGATAAAGATTTAGAAAATCTTGAAAAAAATGGCGACCTTTCTAATTACAAAGGCTCTGACCATGTAGGTAAAAGCGGCATAGAACAGTTTTATGAACGCCAACTGCATGGCACCACAGGGTTTCAACAAGTAGAAATTGATGCCGATGGAAGAGCCGTTCGTGTATTATCAAGCACACCGCCTGTGCCCGGCAGCAACCTAGTTTTAACGATTGATAGCAAAATTCAAGAGATTGCTGAAACTGCTTTTGGCGAACATCGCGGTGCATTAGTCGCCATTAATCCAAAAACGGGTGAGGTACTTAGCTACGTTAGCCAGCCGACTTTTGACCCCAATATGTTTGTAGATGGCATTGATGTAGAAAATTGGAGACTACTTAATGACTCTTTAGATAAGCCACTCATCAATCGACCCATACGCGGCATTTATCCGCCAGGCTCAACTTTCAAACCATTTGTTGCAATGGCTGGGCTGGAAAATGATAAGCGTGTTCCACCTTTTAGCATCAGCGATCCCGGTTACTTTACCTTAGCCAATAGTGTGCATAAATATAGAGACTGGAAACCCACAGGGCATGGCATGGTGGATATGCAGCGCGCCATCACAATTTCTTGTGATACTTTTTTCTATGGCTTAGCATTGGAATTAGGGATTGATAAATTGACGGATTTTGTCAGACACTTTAACTTTGGCAGGAAAACTGGCATAGACATTCAAGGTGAAAATGCAGGTCTATTACCCACGCCAGAATGGAAAATGCGGCGCTTTAAACAACCTTGGTATCAGGGTGAAACCGTCATTGTTGGCATCGGCCAAGGCTATACGTTGGTGACACCTTTGCAGTTAGCGCAAGCCACGGCGACATTGGCAAACAATGGCGTGGCAATGAAACCGCATTTAGTCGCTAAGATTCAAAAAACCATTACCAATGAAACGCAAACCGTACCATTAGTTGTGCAAGATACCATCCCACTCAAACAAGAAAATATTGATATTGTTAAACGTGGCATGATGGCGGTAACACAACCTGGCGGTACCGCAGCCGCTGTGGGTGCAAATGCGCCGTATGCTATTGCTGCAAAAACAGGTACGGCTCAAGTCATTGGCATCAAGCAAAATGCAAAATATAATGCTAGCAGCATTGATGAGCGTCATCGTGACCATGCCTTATTTATTGCCTACGCCCCAGCTGAGGATCCGACAATCGCGATAGCGGTCATTGTAGAAAATGGTAATCACGGCGGCACCACTGCGGGGCCAATCGCCAGAAAAGTAATGGATTACTATCTATTAGGTAAAATACCTGTGCCTGAACAAGCTAAGGATGATAAAAAAGCACAAACAAAATCACCTAATAATGCATTAGGTGCAGCGGCAACTCAACCAGTGCCAGAAGAAGAATTGCATGATTAGTAAACTGTTAAAGCAATTTCTTAAGCACATCGATTCGTTCCTCATGGTGTGTCTATTTTTCACCTTAATGGTCGGTTTATTCGTGCTGTATAGCGCATCTGGGCAAAGTGTTGCTCGCATATACGGGCAAGGCATTAACATCGTGGTTGCCTTGAGCTTTATGTGGGTGGCTGCCAATATTGCGCCCAATCAACTTGAGCGGATTGCACTTCCACTCTACGTCTTTGGCGTTTTACTTTTAATCGCAGTCGCATTATTTGGTTCGATTAGTCACGGCGCACAGCGCTGGCTTAACCTAGGTTTTACTAAAATTCAACCGTCTGAAATCATGCGTATTGCCATGCCGATGATGCTTGCTTGGTATTTTTCTAAGCAAGAAGGTAAACCTAAGATGGCTGACTTTGCGATAGGTGGCTTATTATTATTGGTACCTGTCACTTTAATAATGAAACAGCCTGATTTAGGCACATCATTGCTGATTACTGCGTCAGGCTTTTATGTGTTATTTTTAGCGGGATTAAGCTGGAGATTACTACTAGGTAGCGCAGTATTATTTGCCGCGTCTACGCCAATTTTGTGGTCGATGTTGCATGACTATCAACGTAAGCGTATCGAAATTTTACTAGACCCTACACAAGACCCGCTAGGTGCTGGCTACCATACCATTCAAGCCATTATTGCGATTGGTTCGGGCGGCACCGCAGGTAAAGGTTGGTTAAACGGCACGCAAGCTCAGTTAGACTTTTTACCAGAACGCACAACTGACTTTATTTTTGCTGTATTTGGAGAGGAGTTCGGATTATTAGGTAATTTATTGCTAATGCTATTATTTACTTTGATTATTCTACGTGGCTTAGTCATCGCATCGCAGGCGCAGAGCACTTTTGCGAGGTTATTAGCGGGCAGCATCACGCTGACTTTTTTCACCTATGCATTTGTGAATATGGGCATGGTAAGCGGCATTTTACCCGTGGTAGGTGTACCATTGCCGTTAATTAGCTATGGCGGAACTTCCATGGTAACGCTATGCCTTAGCTTAGGCATTTTAATGAGCATACATACCCACAAAAAATTGGTAGCCACTTAATGAATTTCAATATTTCAACCCATCAATTGATGCGCTCTCGCTTATTAATACTGGTAATTAGCATCCTGTTGACTGCTTGCGGACAAAATCCGCCACTCAAATCCGCCACTAAAGCGCCAACAGCTTCTACGCCAACCAAACAAACACCAAATTCACCTAACAACGAGTCAAGCAATGAATCAACAACAAAGTCTGAGCCTAAACCAGGCTCAGGCGGTTATTACCTCGATGATGGTCCAGGCGAAAATGCGCCAGCGAATATAGATAGTATTCTAGGTGCTACATTAAAAACGGAACAGCCTTACAAACGTTCAAATAAGCCATATTCCGCATTGGGTCAGCAATACACCCCAATGACTGGCTACGTGCCTTATAAAAAACAAGGTGTCGCTTCTTGGTATGGCAAACGTTTCCATGGCAGAAAAACTTCAACCGGTGAAGTGTATGACATGTACGCTATGACTGCTGCACACACTGTTTTGCCAATTCCTAGCTACGCAAAAGTCACAAATCCCGCCAACGGACGCTCCGTCATCGTACGCATTAATGATAGAGGACCGTTTAAACGGGATCGACTTATCGATTTATCCTACGCAGCCGCTTATCAATTGCGCTTAATTAAACAAGGCAGCGGTTTGGTTGAAGTAGAAACGATAGATACCAGTCCTGAGGCTTTGCGTAAAATTTCGACTACTGCATCAACCCAAACGGCTACCGCGTCTCAGAATACATCGCCTGAAAGCACACCGCCAAGCAATGTTCCCACTATTGCTCAAAATGCTGCGATTGAAGCAACGCCAGCAATAGCAGCTGCCACCAGCACGCTAAACTCACAATTCTATGTTCAGGTGGGCGCTTTTAAGAGTGAAGCGAATGGTGATCTATTACAGAAAAAATTCCAAAGTTTAGATCTGGGCGAAAATGTAGGGGTAGCTAACGTGTATAATAGTGGCTTGTATCGCGTAAAACTTGGGCCATATGCCAGTAAATCCGAAGCCGACGTTTCGGCTGCAAACATCCGCAGACAATTAAACATTGCCGCACGTGTCACTAATTAATCAATCAAAACATAATTACATGCAAAAACTCACTCCAACTCCACTAAAAAATCTTTTATGTACTTTTGTGCTTAGCGCAACTGCGCTGGCTCTTTCTACAGTAGCTCAGGCTGAAAGTGCGCAAATTGCACCGCCGCCAAACCTAGCGGTTAAGGCCTATTTACTTAAAGATTTTAATAGCAACTATGTCATCGCGTCACAAAATAGCACTATGCGCATTGAGCCTGCATCATTGACTAAAATCATGACTGCATATTTGAGCTTTAAAGCGCTTAAAAATGGGCACCTCTCATTGACTCAAACGTTGCCAGTCAGTGAATTAGCTTGGAAAGTAGAAGGTTCAAAAATGTTTATTGAGCCTAACAAACCAGTGACAGTGGACGAGCTTTTGCACGGTACGATTATTCAATCGGGCAATGATTCTTCTATCGCACTGGCTGAAGGCATTGCAGGTACTGAGCCACAGTTCGCAGATATGATGAACAAAGAAGCCGCAAGATTGGGCATGAAAAATACGCATTATATGAATGCAACTGGCTTACCAGATGCTCAGCACTTCACTACAGCTGACGATTTGGCAACGCTTGCTACAGCACTGATACGTGACTTCCCTGATCAATATCAGCGTTTATATTCAGTCAAAGA
>JAYTRW010000321.1:0-1221 GCA_043745985.1 Methylotenera sp. | reverse complement strand
TCGTTAATATCCTATACTGGGGGATAGGATATTAACGTAATTTATGTATCTTAGTCAATTTCAATTTTTGCTTAAAATTTAAGTTATTAATACTTAGGCCTTTTTTAAGCGCAATGCGTTGGTAATCACAGACACTGAACTTAAACTCATCGCTAGCGCAGCAATCATAGGTGAGAGCAACCAGCCAGTGAATGGGTAAAGCACACCAGCAGCCAACGGAACGCCTAATGCGTTATAAACGAATGCAAAGCCCAGATTTTGCTTCATGTTGGCAATAGTTTGCTCAGAAATTGCACGCGCTTGAGCGATACCACGTAAGTCACCTTTCACCAGAGTGACTTGCGCACTATTCATTGCTACATCAGTGCCAGTACCCATCGCCACTCCTACATCCGCTTTAGCTAATGCAGGAGCATCGTTGATGCCATCACCTGCCATTGCCACCACCCGACCTTCACGTTGCAACTTCTCTACTAGTGCTAATTTATCGGCGGGTTTGACTTCACCGTAAAATTCATCAATGCCTAACTTGGCGGCCACTGATTTTGCTGTCAATAAGCCATCGCCTGTCGCCATAATGACCCGCATACCAGATGCTTTTAAAGTAGCTAATGCTTCGGCTGTGCTTTCTTTAATTGAGTCGGAGACTGATAGTATCCCTGCTAGTTGACCATCAACTGCTAGATATATCACGCTAGCGCCTGTTGCACGCAATTCATCTGCTTGTACTTTTAACGATTCAATTTGAACGTTGATCTGAATCATCAGCGCAGTATTACCTAAAGCTAATTGTTTACCGTTGACACTACCACGTACACCAATGCCCGTGCTGGATTCAAAACCATCGACCTTATCAAGTACCAGGCTCCTTTCACGTGCTGCCATCACAATAGCATCAGCTAATGGATGCTCACTCCCCTGATCAAGACTTGCCGCCAAGCGCAGCACCTCGTCTTCAATATAGCCTTGGCTTGGCACGGCGATGTTAAAGCGTGGTTTACCTTCGGTTAACGTACCAGTCTTGTCTACGATTAAGGTATCGATTTTACGAAAATTTTCTATAGCTGTTGCGTCTCTAAATAGCACACCTTGCGTTGCGGCGTTGCCAGTAGCAACCATGATGGACATCGGTGTCGCTAAACCTAGCGCACAAGGACAGGCAATAATAAGAACCGCCACTGCGTTAATTAAACCAAATACCCAACTCGGTTCTGGCCCAAA
>JAYTRW010000320.1:0-4170 GCA_043745985.1 Methylotenera sp. | reverse complement strand
CGGCATCTACGATTGCGAAATTTTTTGACTCAGTGTGTTTTAAATACTCAACTTTAGTCAGCAAAACCCCTGCGTTACCCACTAAAGCGCGGCCGGGCTCAAAAACTAGTTTGACTTTACGGTTACCAAGCTTCGCACGCATGGCTGTGGCAAATACGTTGAATTCAGGTGGTGTTTCATCGTGATAGCAAATACCAATACCACCACCAGCATCAATGTGCTGAATGACAATACCGTTTTGTGCCAATGCGTCAACTAGTGCTAATACGCGGTCAAAAGCATCTAAAAATGGCGATAACTCGGTAATTTGTGAGCCTATATGACAATCTACACCGTGAATGGCGATGTTACTCATTTTGGCGGCTTGCAAATAAATGTCTAGCGCATCCTCATAAGCCACGCCAAATTTATTATTTTTTAAGCCGGTAGAAATATAAGGGTGTGTCTTTGCATTCACGTTAGGATTTATGCGTAAAGATATTGGAGCAACTTTACCCATAAAGCTCGCCACATCGTTTAAACGCTGCAATTCACTAGCAGACTCAACGTTAAAGCAAAAAATGTCAGCACTAAGCGCGGCTTGCATTTCAGCTTCAGTTTTACCGACGCCTGAAAATACGATCTTTTTAGGATCACCACCTGCGGCTAAAACACGCGCAAGTTCGCCACCAGAAACAATATCAAAACCAGCACCAAGCTTAGCAAATAAATTCAAAATTGCTAGGCTCGGGTTAGCCTTTACCGCAAAACACACCAAATGATCGCAGTCTTTAAATCCCGCGCTAAAACTTTCAAAAGCCTGGGTCAGTGCAGATTTTGAATAAACATAACAAGGCGTATTAAATTCATCTGCAATGCTTGTAAGTGCTATGTTTTCAACATGTAATGTATTATTTTTAAGTGTAAAAGAGTTCACAGTGGCTTGTCGATTTAGATTGGTTAAGATGAGAGGAAAATGCTATTTACTCGCAGGCGTAGACTGCGGATATTCCTTTTCTGGAATATACAAAGGGCCTTTAGTGCCGCAGCCATAGAGTGCAAAGCACACTGATAAAAGCAATAGTATATGGGCAGTATTTTTTTTCATAATTGATCGCGTTCAAGAACATTTATTATCATTAATAAAAACTAGTTTAGCCATCTAATTTTAACATAAAGGATAGGCGCATAAAATTTTGCATC
Organism: Methylotenera sp.; assembly: GCA_043745985.1. GTDB lineage: Bacteria > Pseudomonadota > Gammaproteobacteria > Burkholderiales > Methylophilaceae > Methylotenera. The sequence goes on along the minus strand of JAYTRW010000320.1, from coordinate 2,988 downwards.
CTCTCAATTAGAGACCGCTTCAATAATTTAGTATCAATTAATCGCCGTTTGTCCTGCTTACTTCACCGATTATCGGCTGTTGCTAGACATTGACAAGGCATATAAGCATGATGTAGATAAGTAAAAGAGGATATGCGAAATGAGTAAATTTATAATGAATCCGTTAAAAAGCTTACAAAAAGGTTTTACCTTAATCGAGTTAATGATAGTAGTGGCTATTATTGGCATTTTGGCATCTATTGCATATCCTAGTTACGTTAAATATGCTCAAAAAGGCAGACGCGCAGCTGCAGAGTCTCACTTGATGGAAATCGCTCAGCGTCAGCAACAATATTTGTTGGATGCGAGAGTTTATGCGACTACTTTATCACAGCTCGGCGTTGTAACGCCTGTGGATGTTGCTAGTTATTACGGTATTGCAGTAGCGGTAGGAGATGCTCCACCCTCATTCACGATTACTGCCACTGCTCAAGGAAGTCAATCCTCTGATGGCGACTTAACTTTGAATAGTGCAGGTCTCAGAACACCAGCTGAGAAGTGGTGATAAGTCATGTTGAATTGCAAGCAATTAATTGTTGTTGGTAGAGAACGCTTGAGTGAGTCACATTTGCGTGGCTTTACTTTAGTTGAATTAATCGTGGTGGTTGCAATTATAGGTATATTGGCATCCATCGCGGTGCCATCTTTCAGTGGTAGCATTTCTAGCATGCGTGCTAAAAATGCGGCTTCTAGCCTATACGATGGATTGGTAAGGGTGCGAAGTGAGGCAGTAAAACGTAATGCTAGTGTGGTATTGGCACCAGCAGATAGCTGGGCTAATGGTTGGAAAATATACTTATCGAGTGATCCGAACGTGGTGCTTGAAAATTACAGTACAACGGGTACCGTGGTGATTAGCGGACCTAGTAATGTTATGTATAAATCTACAGGTCGAGTTGTCGGTTCAGTCGAATTTAACATACAGGCAAGTATGGGATCTTCTACGTCATATCGTTGTGTTTCTGTGACTCTTAGCGGCTTGCCAATAATAAAGGCTACCTCATGCTAAATCAAAAACTATTTAATCGGCAGATGCAAACTGGCATGAGTTTGATTGAGGTGATGGTTGCCATCATGATTATGACCTTCGGTTTGTTAGGTCTTGCGGGTTTACAAATGAAAACCCGATCAATTGAGATGGAATCTTATCAGCGCGCCCAAGCAATGGTGATTCTAAACGGTATGGCCAGTCAATTTCAAATGAATAGGAAAAATGCAACTAGCTACGTAGCTGCTGGCCTTATAGGCGGGAGTGTTCAAAGCTGTAGCGGGAAAGTTGGTACAGATTATGACTTGTGTAAGTGGGGGAATGCATTAAGTGGAGCAGCAGAAACTTCAGGCGGAACAAACTTGGGTGCAATGATTGGCGCTAAAGCTTGTGTTGTTCAGATAAGCGCTCCCATTACTTCTGGTGCTTGCGCACCGGGTGTTTATGAGCTGACCATTACCTGGCAGGGGATGTTTAAAACGGTTGCCCCCAACAACGCTTGTGCAAAAGATTCATATGGAAACGATGCTTTACGTCGCGCTATTTCGCTTCGTGTGGCAGCGGGAGCGACTGGTTGCATATGACAAATAATCAAATTAATTTCGGGACATATCACACTCATCACAAAGCTTGTCAACGAGGCTTCTCTTTAGTCGAATTGATGGTCGCGATGGTAATAAGTTTGCTTGTTTTGATAGGTTTGTCCAGTATATTTATTAGCAGTAACCGCTCAAGCATAGAAATGAGAAAGTCGACTCAGCAACAGGAGAATGGACGCTATGCTTCACAGTTGCTTTATGATGATCTTATGTTGGCAGGATACCTCTCAGAGTTTGACTCTAGCCCTATGATGTCACCTGCTACTTTGCCGGACATTTGTAGTACTGATATGACAGCGCTGCTATCTGGACTACCACTTCATGTGCAGGGCGTAAACAATGCAACGGTTACACCAGCATGTCTGGCCGATTTAAAAGCAGGCACGGATATTATTGTTGTAAAACGCGCCTCAACATGTGTTGCAGGAGCTACTGGTTGCGATGCCTTTTTAGCGAACGCCCCTCATTTTCAAGCTTCTCTTTGCACACCTTCAGATGGTAGTAATTCAGAATTGACATTTGGGGTAAATAGCAATGCAGATTATGCAGCAAACTACTTTGCTTTCAGCAAATCTCAGGGAGACTTTACCCGCAGAAAAACCAGTTGCGGGATTACACTAGCTGATATACGCCGCTACTTAGTTAATATTTATTTTATAGCCAATAACAATGTGGCTGGTGATGGCATCCCTACGCTGAAACGCGCTGAAATAGGCGCCGCAGGTTTTTCTATCGTTCCTTTAGTTGATGGAATTGAAAATATGCAGGTGCAGTATGGAGTTGATACTGATAATGATGGGGTGCCTGATAGCTATACATCAGATCCGGCTACCGTTGCTAACTGGCGTAGCGCGATGGCCGCTCATATTTATTTGCTTGCGCGGAATACTGTTAGTACCCCAGGTTATTCGGACACTCGCACGTACGTACTCGGTGATGAAACTGTGGGTCCTTTAGGAGATACCTATAAACGTCGTGTATATAGCACAGCTGTTCAGTTTGTAAATCCGTCTTGGAGGCGTCAGTGAAACAAATATCATTACCAAAACGGTCTCGAGGAGTCGTATTGCTGCAAGCAATGATCTTAATGATTATGCTATTTTTAATTGCGATTGCTAGCTTTAATCTTGGAAGGCAAAACACGATTATTGCGGGCAATATGCAAAATAAAGCTGAAGCATTAACTGCTGCTAATCAAGCAGTAGAGAAAGTAATCTCTAGTACTACTTTTATTGATAATCCTGATGCGGCCTTGCCAGGAAATACGGTGAGTTATGATGTGAATGGAGATGGCAATAATGATGTCACCGTGACACTGGCACCTAAGCCATGCGTAAAAAAGGTGCAGCCAATAAAAAACTC
>JAYTRW010000319.1:0-1227 GCA_043745985.1 Methylotenera sp. | reverse complement strand
TTTGTGAAGCTTTACGTGTTGCAACGCCTTCAGCTTTTTCGTTTGTCGCTGCGATGATTGCATCAGTAGCTTCTTTCCAGTTAGCTGGTAAGTCACCTGCCATGCGGCGTGTGTACTCAGCAGCTTCAGCTGGGAATGCTTTTGCATACGCTGCAAATTTATCATTCCATGAAGACTCATCAGCAGCGCCTTTAGCAGTTGCATCCCAACCAGCATATACGTCTACTGGGATTACGAATGGCTCGTGATTCCAACCAATGTTTGCACGTGTTGCAGCAACTTCTTCTAAACCTAGTGCAGAACCGTGGCAGTCATGTGAACCAGATTTGTTTGGTGAACCCATACCAATGACTGTTTTACAGCAGATCAGTGATGGTTTGTCTGTTACTTTTTTAGCCACTTCAATTGCAGCACCAATAGCCGCAACGTCATGACCATCTACTGACTGAACGTGCCAGCCGTATGATTCAAAACGTTTAGCAGTATCGTCTGTGTACCAACCTTCAATGTGGCCATCGATAGAAATACCGTTGTCATCCCAGAATGCTGTTAGTTTGCCTAAGCCCCAAGTACCAGCTAAAGCACAAGCTTCGTGAGAAACGCCTTCCATCATACAACCGTCACCTAAGAACACGTATGTACTATGGTCAACGATTTCATAGCCAGGTTTGTTAAATTGGTGTGCCATTAACTTTTCAGCCATCGCGAAACCAACGCCGTTTGCAATACCTTGGCCTAGTGGACCTGTCGTTGTTTCAATACCAGGCGCATAGCCGTATTCTGGGTGACCAGCACATTTTGAATGCAATTGACGGAATGTTTGCAACTCGCTCATTGGCAATGCATAGCCTGTCAGGTGTAGCAATGAATAAATCAACATTGAACCGTGGCCATTTGAAAGCACGAAACGATCGCGATTTGACCAGTTTGGATTTTTTGGGTTATGGCTTAGATGGTGATTCCAAAGCTCTTCTGCAATTTCTGCCATGCCCATAGGCGCGCCTGGGTGACCAGAGTTAGCCTTCTGTACCGCATCCATAGATAACGCACGGATGGCGTTGGCTAGGTCTTTACGTGTTGCCATAGATTTCTCCCTAATAATTAACTTGTAGTTTTACGATTCGAATCTGACTAACTAATTGCTTGAACATCACTGCAAGTCTTATAGAAAATCGAATAAAATCTTGATTGAATTCTTCAAAAAGCCAGCGTAATGCACTGCTTTTT
>JAYTRW010000318.1:0-1229 GCA_043745985.1 Methylotenera sp. | reverse complement strand
GTAGTAAAGTTTTAGCCTGATATTCATGCAAATTCATAAAATAATGTTCTTATTAAAAGTAATGCACATTTTCGCGCAAAACAGCCAAATGTGCTAGCATTGGCTTGATATTCTATGTGCTTTAGTCATTTGAAATATGTGCCAAGTGTATAATTACTTTTTTAACAAAATTTTTAAGCCATGCGTCTAGTTATTCAAGCTGCACCAAACCAAGGTTCTACTATCGGCTCTGCCATCACTTTTTCACATTTGGCACATATACACCAGCTATGCGCTACCAGTGTTCAATTCACTCAAATTGCTGAACATGCCTATTACCTTGCAAATCAGAACACACCCATTGAAACGGTACAACAGTTTTGTGTGCAACAAAACATTGACTGCGCGTACGTTGAAGATAAGCAGCTTCTCAAAAACTATGGCTTGTGCGTCATGGATATGGACTCTACACTCATCAGCATTGAGTGCATTGACGAAATTGCCGACATGGTCGGCATCAAACCGCGAATCGCGGCGATTACAGAACGAGCCATGCAAGGTGAATTAGATTTTGCACAAAGCCTGCGTGAACGTGTAGCTTTACTCAAAGGCTTGCAAGAGTCTGATTTAATGCGCGTATTGAATGAACGCCTTAAACTAAACCCTGGTGCTGTTGAATGGATAGCCACTTGTAAAGCAAATAACATTACCACTTTACTGGTTTCTGGCGGATTCACATTCTTTGCAGAGCGGATAAAAGAAATGTTGAACTTGGATTATGCAGTGTCAAATACCTTAGAAATTATAGACGGAAAATTAACGGGCAAAGTATTAGGCAACATTGTCGACGCGCAAACTAAAGCAGATGAGTTAATTAAACTACGTGACAAATTAGGCTTAAGTTCAGCGCAAACCATTGCGATTGGTGATGGCGCCAATGACCTTAAGATGATGTCTGCGGCAGGCATCGGTATTGCTTACCATGCTAAATCTATTGTACAAGCGCAAGCCACTTACGCGCTGAATCATGTAGGCTTAGATGGTGTAATTAACCTACTTACCACCTAAAATCAGCCCTCGCTTAAAGTGCTCTTAAATACTCAAGCTCAACTTCCGTAAATCCTGCTAGCCGTCTTGCGTCCATATTAAAGGGTGGGCGCAATTTTGGCGCACTGTATTGTTCGGCTAAGTGGCGATATGTGGAGACAGGCTCTAAATCACCTTGCTCGCAAAGCCAATTAAACCAATAA
>JAYTRW010000317.1:0-1235 GCA_043745985.1 Methylotenera sp. | reverse complement strand
AAGCGGGAGGGGGTAGCCTTTTCTTTGGTTTCTTTTGGCGCCAAGGTCGCTGTGTAACAGCGGGCACTTGGCGGACATGCCAAGTACTGGTACTTTTGGCTAAGCAAAAGAAAGAAACTCGCCAGTCGCGCGAAAGCGACCACCTACTACGGCGCAATGCCTTTCAGTTATTGTGCTCTAAACTAGCTTTAGCGCAACCCGTTTGATGGATAGCTTTGCTAGCTAAATGACTTGATTGAGCATAATGACGTTAACTTCAAAATGCTGACATTGTTCTTTTGCAACGTTCACGAGCCACTTCTTCTGCGGCACGTCCTGCATTTGGCGCGCTTTGAAGTGTTGGGTAGGAACCCACTTCTTTGAAGTATGCTACGCCACGACCGACGCACGCCTCTATCTCACCTCCATCACTACAACTAGATAAGGCAAAAATTATAAATAAAAATATCAAAAAATTGAGCTTCAATTTCATCTACATACACCTAACGTAAAATAAGCTTCAACAAAAACTACTCCCTCAACCACCGCGCCACATCCATCGCAAAATAAGTCAAAATCCCATCTGCACCAGCTCGTTTAAACGCCAACAAACTCTCCATCACGCAAGCCTTTTCATCCAACCAACCATTTTGCGCGGCAGCTTTCAACATAGCATATTCACCACTCACCTGATACGCAAAGGTTGGTACTCCAAACTCGTCTTTCACACGGCGTACAATATCTAAATATGGCATGCCTGGCTTAACCATTACCATGTCTGCACCTTCTGAAATATCTAATGCAACTTCTTGCATCGCCTCGTCGCTATTGGCTGAGTCCATTTGATAGGTATATTTATTACCTGAACCAAGATTGCCCGCAGAACCTACCGCATCTCTAAAAGGGCCATAAAATGCAGACGCGTATTTAGCTGAATAAGCCAAAATTTTAGTGTGAATATTACGTGTACTTTCTAACGCTTCACGAATTTGACCAATACGACCATCCATCATATCGCTAGGCGCAACAATATCCGCCCCTGCATTAGCGTGAGAAATGGCTTGTTTCACTAGCACTTCGATAGTTTCATCATTCATCACATAGCCAGTGTCATCAATCAAGCCATCTTGACCATGGGTGGTGAATGGGTCTAAAGCCACGTCGGTCATTACACCAAGTTGCGGAAATGCGGCTTTTAATGCCATCACAGCACGTTGAGCAAGCCCATCTGGGTTGTAAGCTTCTGCAGCATCTAG
>JAYTRW010000316.1:0-12756 GCA_043745985.1 Methylotenera sp. | reverse complement strand
CTTTGATATTGTAAGCGGCAATAAAACAACGCACACCATATTCGCCACCACTACAGCCTGTGATCACTTTGTCTTTCATCACGTGAGGTGCGTTGGTGTTGCTGGCACCAGTTTTAATGTCATTCACTTTAGTTTGCCAAATGAGCTTGCCAGTTTTTGCATCTAGCGCGACCAATATGCCATCATTCTGTTGCAAAAAAATCTTGCCGTCGCCATAACCTAAGCCACGATTCACCGTATCACAACACAACAGAGCTTGTGTTTGTGGGTCTTGCTTGGGGAAATATGACCACAGTATTTTTTGATTGTTATTTAAGTCCAGCGCGTAGATATTATTTGGGAACGCAGTATGCACATACATCGTGCTACCCAACACAATCGGCGACCCTTCATGACCGCGATTAACCCCAGTAGAGAATATCCAAGCCAACTTAAGCTTATTAATGTTCTTTGCTTGAATTTGATGCAAGCCGCTATAGCCTGTGTTGGCGTAATCTTTGCGTGGATGCACCCATTGATTGTCATCTTGTGTGAGCTTTTGTAAATCACCACTTGCGTAGGCGGGGGCAATTAATAGGCCAAATAAGCCTAACAAACTTAGGCTATTGCGTGTAAATGGTGGCATGAGATTTTGAGTTCTATTTCCGCATTAAAAAGAAAGCTGCCAGTATTAGTGCAATCAATACGAGCAAGCCTTCCATGGTTTTCAGTGCTTTATTTTAATCTAGCTATTTAACGACTTCTTTTAGTTGATCCAAAATCGCTGGGTTATCCAGTGTAGAAATATCCGAAGTGATTTCTTCGCCTTTGGCTAAGCTACGCAACAGTCTACGCATGATTTTGCCTGAACGCGTTTTTGGTAAATTATCACCAAAGCGAATTTCGTCTGGCTTAGCAATTGGGCCAATTTCTTTGCCGACCCAATCCCGTAATTGTGCGACGATTTTTTTCAGCTCTTCACCTTCAGGGCGCGCACCTTTTAACACTACATAAGCAACAACGGACTCACCTTTAATATCATGCGGTTTACCTACTACGGCGGCTTCTGCTACTAATGGGTTTGAAACCAAGGCTGACTCAATTTCCATTGTGCCTAAGCGGTGGCCTGATACGTTCAGTACGTCATCTATACGACCCATAATGGTGAAATTGCCTGTTTTAACATCACGCACTGCGCCATCACCCGCCAGATAAATTTTGCCGCCTAAATCCACTGGGTAGTAGCTGGATTTATAACGCTCAGGGTCGTTGTAAATGTTACGAATCATTGAAGGCCAAGGCTTTTTAATGACTAATAAGCCACCTGTACCCCAAGGCACATCTTTACCTGTTTCATCCACCACATCAATATCAATACCTGGGAAAGGTAGTGTGCATGAGCCTGGCACTAATGCTGTAGCACCTGGAAGTGGCGTAATGACGTGGCCGCCAGTCTCTGTTTGCCAGAAAGTATCAACAATTGGGCAATGGCTTCCACCTACATTTTCGTAATACCACATCCATGCTTCTGGGTTGATAGGCTCGCCTACAGAGCCAAGCAGACGCAAGCTGCTTAAATCATAGTGCTTAGGATGAGTGCTGGCTGTCGTTTCAGCCGCTTTAATGAGTGAGCGAATGGCCGTAGGGGCTGTGTAAAAAATCGATATCTTATGTTTCTGTATCATTTGCCAAAAGCGGCCAGCGTCTGGATAAGTTGGAATGCCTTCAAATACCACTTGTGTCACGCCCATGGCAAGCGGGCCGTAAGCCACATAAGTGTGGCCTGTAATCCAACCCACGTCAGCCGTACACCAAAATATGTCATTGCCTTTTACGTCAAATGTCCAGCGCATGCTGTTCATGGCATGTAATAAATAACCTGCAGAAGAATGCTGTACGCCTTTTGGTTTGCCTGTACTGCCTGAGGTGTAAAGCAAAAATAAAGGATGCTCGGCACTTAACATGACTGGTTCGCAGGTATCTGCTTGCCCAGCAATTAAATCGTGCCACCAAATGTTATTGGCATTCCATGCAATCTCTTGACCAGTTTTTTTCAAAACTACTACATTTTTAATCGACTCACAGCCCCCCATTGCGATACCTTCATCTACCGCAGGTTTTAGTGGCAGTGCTTTACCGCCGCGAAATTGACCATCAGAAGTAATTACAGCAACAGCCCCTGCATCAATAATGCGCTCGTTCAGGCTTTTAGCTGAAAAACCACCGAATACGACTGAGTGGGTTAAACCTAAGCGTGCACAAGCTTGCATTGCCACTACGGCATCTATACCCATCGGTAAGTAAATAATGACGCGATCGCCCACGGTAAGGTTCAGTTTTTTTAAGCCATTGGCAAACTGGCAAACGCGGTGATATAGCTCTTTAAAAGTGACATTAATGACACTGCCATCATCGGCTTCAAAAATAATGGCGATTTTGTTAGGGATAGTATTGAGATGTTTATCTAAGCAGTTTGCTGAAACGTTCAGCTCACCATCTTCAAACCATTTGTAAAAAGGTGCGTTATCATCGTTCAATGTTTTAGTGAAGGGCTTGTTCCACACTAAAAGCTCGCGTGCCAATCTCGCCCAAAAACCTTGATAATCCTCGGTTGCCTCTTTGCATAAAGCGTTGTAGGCTGACATACCAGAGACATTGGCATTTTTTACAAAATCTGTGCTTGGTTCAAATACGCGATTTTCATGAAGAACTGACTCGATTGACATACTTAAAACTCCCTTTAAATCACTTTGATCTATTTATAATTGGTCTATATTAAATTGTTCTATTAAATTATTGTTACGACATTAAAACGTCATATTACCTTAAAAAACCTATGATAACACTTGATATGATTCTATCAGAAAACCGCATGAAATCTAGCGATGAGGGCTATGTGCAGCATGCTGTTGCATGCAGCCCATTTGTTGCAAAGTTGTTTACAAAAGATGCTGATTTGCTGACCGATTTGCTAGTAAACCTTCATCAAGAGTATCAGTTAAGTGAGATGAAAAACTTTCTAGCACAGCAAAATATTGTTGATGAAACATCCTTAAAACAGGCTTTAAGGCGTTTGCGTCAGCAGGTGATGGCTAGAGCTATCGTGCGTGATTTGAATGGTTTGGCCGATTTAATGGAAGTGATGCGCACGACATCTAACCTTGCTGAGTGCGCAATTAATGTCTCGATTGATTACTTGAATACTTGGCTAGTAGAGACTTTTGGTCAGCCTGTAGACAGCGAAGGTATTTCTCAAAAATTTATCGTCATTGGCATGGGTAAGCTTGGTGGCGGCGAACTTAATGTTTCCTCTGATATTGATTTAATTTTTGCGTATGCATCAGAAGGTGAAACCACTGGCGAAAAATCTATTAGTAATCAAGATTTCTTTACACGCTTAGCAAAAAAGCTTATTGCGATGATAGATGAAATTACCGAAGATGGCTTTGTATTTAGGGTTGATATGCGTTTGCGGCCGTTTGGTGGGGAAGGCGCGTTGGTTTCTAATTTAGACGCGCTAGAAGAGTATTACCAAAATAACGGTCGCGAATGGGAGCGCTACGCTTGGATAAAAGGTCGTGAGGTCACAGGCGGTTCGCAAGTATCAAAGTTGCTTAAACCATTTGTTTTTCGTAAGTACTTAGATTTCGGTGCATTTGCCAGCATGCGTGATTTGAAAATCCAAATTCAGCGCGATGTGAACAGCAAAGGCATGCACGACAACATCAAGCTTGGTCGTGGCGGTATCCGCGAGATTGAATTTATTGCCCAAGTTTTTCAACTGATTCGAGGTGGGCAAGATACTAGCTTACAAGTTAAGCCTACGCTTTCAGTGTTAGCCTTATTAAAAAACAAAGGCTTATTGCCTGAAAAAACTGTATTGGAGCTAAGTGAAGCTTATATATTCTTGCGCAATTTAGAGCATAGGCTGATGTATGTGGATGATGCGCAAACGCAAGAGCTGCCTAAATCAGATGAAGCTAAAGCACGTACCGCCAAAGCGATGTGTTTTAAGAGTTGGGATGAGTTTCTAACCAAGTTAAATGTGTATCGCCAACAAGTGCAACAGCATTTTGATGAGACTTTTAGTGATGCTAATACAACGCAAGGCGAGTTAGAGTTAGAAAAAAGCATATGGAACGGCGCTATTGCCGAGCAAGAAACCGTGTCGGCCTTGCAAAAAATCGGTTTCATTGATGCTTCAGAAACATTGCGTCGACTAAATACCTTGCATCAAAGTAGTCGTTATCGTCAATTGCCAGAACTAAGTCGGCAGCGCTTTGATGCCTTGATGCCACTAGTTATCTCGCAAGCGGCTGAGGTGCAAAATGCTGACACTACCCTGATGCGGATGATTGATTTACTAGAAAGTATATGCCGCCGCGCGAGCTATTTGGCCTTGTTAGCCGAGCACCCGCAAGCCATGCAGCTATTGATTAAATTGTGTAGCAGTAGCCCGTGGCTCACGAATTATTTGGTGCAGCACCCAATACTTTTAGATGAGCTTTTAGATACGCGCACATTGTATACTGCCCCTGATTTCTCTGTCTTACGTGAAGATTTGCTGGCACGTTTAGCTGAAGTGCAGGGCGATGTCGAGCGTGAAATGGACGTGTTTCGTCACTTTAAGCACGCCAATATTTTCCGCTTTGCCGCACAAGATATTAACGGCGAATTAAGCCCAGAAAAGCTATCTGACTATTTGAGTGAACTCGCTCAATTAATTCTAAGTGTGAGTTTGGTGGTGATTTGGCCAAACGTGCGCGGTAAGCATTTAGATGTGCCGAAATTCGCTGTGATTGGCTATGGTAAATTGGGCGGCAAAGAGCTTGGTTACGCGTCTGATTTAGACATTATTTTCTTATATGACGATGACTCATCCGAAGCGGGTGAAATTTACGCACGCTTTGCACAGCGGATTAATAACTGGTTCAATAGCTTAACCTCAGCTGGTCTGCTCTACGAAACTGATATGCAATTGCGCCCTGATGGCAATAGCGGTTTGCTAGTGAGCAGCGTGACCGCATTTAGAGAATACCAAATGCAAAAAGCTTGGGTATGGGAGCATCAAGCCATCACCCGCGCGCGCTTTGTGGCGGGGGATAAGAAAATTGGCGAAGCTTTTGACGCAATTCGTATTGAAGTGATAACGCAGCAGCGAGATCTGCATCAACTTAAAACAGAAGTGCAATCCATGCGCGAGAAAATGCGCTCCGCACAACAGGTTGAAGCGAATATGTTTGATATTAAACACAGCATTGGCGGCATTATCGATGTTGAATTTTTAGTTCAGTACTTAGTGCTGGCACACGCAAAACAATATCCGCAACTCACAGCAAACATTGGCAACATTGGTTTGTTAAGGCTGCTTGCTTCACTCAATATCATTGACCTAGATTCGGCGGACAAGGTTGTATTAGCCTACCGAGATTATCGTCATAGCCAGCACATGCTCAAGCTACAGGGCGCAGCACATTTAAGGGTGGAGTTGTCGTCAGTGAGTGAGCATGCGTCTGCGGTGAAAGCTTTATGGGGAAAGGTTTTTGCTGCTGCTTAATATTAGCCATTTAAAATAGCACGGCTAACTCGCTTGCGTTACGCCGCATGAGATCGCCATAGAAAGTCGCCGTCATTCTGAGTGAAGCGAAGAATCCAGATTTTAATATGCGTTCAAACTACTAGACTCTTCGCTTCACTCAGAATGACTGAGTTTGAGAGATTTGTAGATTAACTGAGTAGAGTGACAGTAAGCGAAGCGCATTGCACCAAGGTAACCCCATGTGGCTCAATGCCTTTCAGTTATTACGGCCTACGCGGGCTACTTTACTTTCACATGAAGCATTTGCTTGCAACGCGGATAATTACTGCATCCCCAAAACTCTCCTCGCTTCCCATTTCGCTTAATCATTTTTGTTCCACAATATGAGCATGATGGGGTAGTGTAGTCACCTTCTGTTGCTAGCGCTAAGAGTTTTTGCTGAGACTTTTCAGGTAGGCGTTTAATCATTGCTAAAAACAACTCACCATTAATTAGCGTGATTTTATTGGACCCAGCTGTCACTTTGGCCTCAATAGAAAATTCACCTGATGTCATGTAAAAGCCTTTAGCAATTTTTTCATGAGTCATGACACCAAGAAACTCACGAATTTCTTTCACGCCTACATATTTACTAGTCCATGCTTTACATTGCACTATTGAAGTTGGATTACCTGAATCATCTTGATAAAGCTTAATATCAATGCCTCCGTCAGCGCCGAGTGATGTAGCCCTTGCTGTAATACCTTTTTCTAAATAATAAGCTGTAGATAGCTCTTCAAACTTTTTCCATTCAATTTCTTGGATTAACTTCAAAGTCCATACTATTGGTTTAGTTTCTAATGACTGTTTTGGTGGCTGGGGATCAAATACCTCTCCAAAAGTAGTATTGAATGCGGCATTGAAAGTTTCAGGCGACTCAGTTGTCGGTGCTATCCAATTCGATCGTTTTTTGAGTTTATTTTGCGAGATAAATTTTACAAATGCCATTATTCCAAATATCCACATCAGGAATATTCCAATGGTTCTCAAACCTAATGCAATTGGCTTTATTATTGGATTTGTAACTGAAGGGAATATTATAAAAATAACTATAAAAAGAATTGAGAATAATATAGCTGATATACCCCAGTCACCAGTAATTGCGATTTCAAGTAATGATTGCTTCTCAGGTCTTTTAGCCATAAAGATATTCATATTTTTTGAATTAATTATCGAATCATGCATATATATTCATTTATAAGCAAGCATACAAACGTTGTACTTGACCAACTTACGTAGTGCGGGCGTGTTAAAATGCTGACCCATGAATGTGAACAAACCTGCAAACCCAATTCCTAATGTGTTAAGTTCAGCTAGCTTAAGCAATGCTTTGCAAAGCTGCATGCTGGCTGACCGCCATGCGCTGCGCCGTAAACTGCGTGATGCGACAGATTTGCAAAAGCTGAAAGATGAAAAATCTGTGGCAAGAGCCCAGCGCCTGTTGGGTGAAGTTGCACAAAAAGTGCGTACTTCTCAGCAAAAATTCGCGGCAAGATTAGCCAATTTACCTAAGCCAGAATATCCGCTCGAACTGCCAGTCAGTGGCAAAAAAGATGAAATTGCTGCTGCGATTACCAATAACCAAGTAGTGATTATCTGTGGCGAAACGGGTTCTGGTAAAACGACACAAATCCCTAAAATCTGCCTTGAGCTAGGCCGTGGCGTTGCTGGTTTAATTGGTCATACGCAACCGCGCCGCATTGCCGCAAGGTCTGTGGCGTCGCGTATCGCGCAAGAGCTACAAAGTCCGTTGGGTGAGGTGGTTGGTTATAAAGTACGCTTTAACGATAAATTGTCAGAATCTAGTTATATCAAGCTGATGACCGATGGTATTTTGTTGGCAGAAACACAGGGCGATAAATTCCTGAATGCTTATGACACTATCATTATCGATGAGGCGCATGAGCGTAGTCTGAATATTGATTTCTTGCTTGGCTACCTCAAGCAGTTGCTACCAAAGCGTCCTGACTTAAAAATCATCGTAACTTCTGCAACGATTGATGCTGAGCGTTTCTCGAATCACTTTGTTGGCGCCCCCATCATTGAGGTATCAGGCCGCACTTACCCTGTTGAAATTCGCTATCGTCCATTGGGTAAGGCGGGTTTTCGCGCCAGGGAAGTCGCTGAAGCAGAAAATGCGCAGTTTGATTTAGAAGACGAAACCATCTTCGGTATTGCGCGCAAAGCAAAGACAGAGGCGCGTTGGCTGGAAGAGGACGACGAAGAAGAAGCTATCGAAGAAGCAATTTTAGATGCAGCAGATGACTTACTTCGCCAAGGTGATGGTGATATTTTAGTGTTTTTACCAGGTGAGCGTGAAATTCGCGATGTTGCCGACCATTTACGCAAATATCAAGGACGCTCGGCGAAGTTAAAGCATATTGAGGTGCTGCCTTTGTTTGCACGTTTGAGCATTGAAGATCAGCAAAAGATATTTAAAAGCCATAGTTCGCGTCGTATTGTGTTAGCGACTAACGTGGCGGAAACGTCACTCACTGTGCCCGGTATAAAATATGTGATTGATGCTGGTCTGGCGCGGATGAACCGCTATAGCACGCGCGCAAAAGTAGAGCAGCTACAGATTGAGAAAATTAGCCAAGCCGCAGCAAAGCAGCGAGCAGGCCGCTGTGGGCGGGTTTCAAGCGGTATTTGTGTGCGATTGTATTCAGAGGAGGACTTTAATGGTCGTCCAGAGTTTACCGAGCCAGAAATTCTGCGTAGCTCGTTAGCAAGCGTGATTTTACGCATGGCTGCATTAAAACTCGGTGATGTGACGGAGTTCCCATTTATTGAAGCGCCATCATCCCGACTGGTGAGTGACGGTTATTTATTGTTACAAGAATTAGGTGCGGTAGATAGCAATCGCCAAATTACCGAAATCGGTTTGCAGCTTGCGCGCTTACCTCTAGACCCGCGCGTTGGGCGCATGATTTTAGCCGCCAAACGTGAAGGCTGTTTGAACGAGATATTGATTATCGCTAGTGTGTTGAGTATACAAGACCCACGTGAACGACCCATGGATAAGCGCGAAGCGGCAGATAATGCACATGCGAAATTTGCAGGTGAAGGCTCTGATTTTATGAGCTACCTCAAGCTCTGGGACTTTTTTGATAACGCGCTGAAAACCAAAAAATCGAATAAAGATTTGCTCAGCCAGTGCCATAGCAATTTCTTATCATTTTTACGCTTAAAAGAGTGGCGTGAGCTACATAGTCAAATTAAGCAAATTACCGATGAAATGGAATTTAAGGTCAACGAGAAAGAAGCAAATTTTGAGCAGATTCATAAAGCATTGTTAGCAGGGTTGCTCGGCAATATTGGTTTTAAAGACGGTGATAATGATGCTTATTCAGGCGCGCGTAGCATTCGTTTTTATGTAGCGCCTGGTTCTTGTCTTAAGAAAACTCGACCAAAATGGGTGATAGCCGCTGAGTTGGTAGATACTTCTAAGCTTTACGCACGCTGTGTGGCAAAGATAGAACCTGATTGGATCGAACCGCTAGCAAGAGGTTTAACCGAAAGCCAATATTCCGACCCGCGTTGGGATAGAAAAATGGGTATGGTCAATGCGTGGGAGCGCGTTTCCCTGTATGGCCTCACTATTATCCCTAAGCGCCGTGTGCATTACGGGCCAATTAACCCTACAGAAGCACGTGAAATATTTATTCGTGAAGCCTTGGCGAGTGGTGAGTTTGATACCAGAGCTGCATTTTTCACTGCAAATGAACGCTTAATCGCCGAAGTTGAAGAGTTGGAGCATAAAGCACGCCGTCAAGATGTGCTGGTTGATGAGCATCAGTTATTTGCTTTTTACGATGCAAAAATTCCAGCAGATATTTTTCAAGCGGCGACATTTGAAAAGTGGCGTGAAACCGCTGAAAAAGTAAATCCGAAGTTGTTGTATCTAACGCGTGATGATCTGATGCGACATGGTGCGGATGCCATTACTGCTGTGCAATTTCCAGAAATAATTATGTTGGATGGCGTTGAAACGCATTTGAAATACCGCTTCGAGCCAAGTCATGTGCTGGATGGCGTAACAGCAACCATACCATTGGCTTTATTGAATCAGCTGAATTCAACGCAAACTGAATGGCTAGTGCCAGGCATGTTGCGTGAAAAGCTGACTTACTTGATTAAAGCCTTACCTAAAACTTTCCGCCGCGTTTGCGTACCTGTACCTGAATTTGTCACGGTGTTTTTAGATCAAAACAAGGTTGGCAATGGTGCAATTAAGCAAGTACTGGCAGCACATATTCAGCGTGTGACTACACTAAAAATTTCAGTTGAAGATTGGACAGAAGAAACACCTGCTCATTTACAAATGAACTTTAGTGTTGTCGATGATGCAGGCAGCGAGCTTGCCATGGGGCGCGATTGGAATGCACTTAAAAAG
Source organism: Methylotenera sp. (assembly GCA_043745985.1). Taxonomy (GTDB): domain Bacteria; phylum Pseudomonadota; class Gammaproteobacteria; order Burkholderiales; family Methylophilaceae; genus Methylotenera. Next base: position 2,803 of record JAYTRW010000316.1, on the reverse strand, counting down.
CAATTAGGTTCAGCAGCACAACTCACTTTTAGAAACACTTCGCCAGATATTGAGAAAACTGGCCTAAAACAATGGGATTTTGGTGATTTGCCACAAACATTAAGCTTTGAGCGTGATGGCTTAAAAGTGGTCGGCTATCCAGCGCTTGAAGATGATATTGACAGCGTTTCAGTGAAGCTTTTTGATACCGAACGTGAGGCGGCTGTAAATCTACGTAAAGGTATTTGCCGATTAATTTGTTTTGAGTTAAAAGAACAAATGAAGCAGCTGGAAAAAAGCCTGCCAAATTTTAATCAATATGCCTTAACGCTTAGAAACATAATGTCGCCAGAAGATTTACGTGAAGATATGATTATGGCCATTGCCGATCGCGCCTTTATTGGTGAAGACGATTTGCCACGTACCAATGCAGAGTTTATGAAGTTAAAGCAACGCGCCAGAACACGCTTGCCAGCTGTAAGTGAGGCCATTGCAAGACAAGCTCAGGCGATTGCCACTGAATATCAACTGCTCACAGTAAAGCAAAGTCAAATGGCGACGACAGCCAATCGCCTAAAACGCGACTTAGAGCAGCAAGTTGGGCAACTGGTTTACAAGGGTTGTTTTAGCCAAACGCCGTGGGAGCATTTGCAGCAAGTGCCGCGCTATTTGAAAGCTTTAAGGTTGCGTATTGAAAAGCATCCTGCGAATCCAGACCGTGATGGTAAAAATGCAGGTAGCGTGGGTGTCTTGTGGGAAAAATGGCAAAATAAAGTTAACTCATTGAATCAAGCGCATTTAGATGTTTCGCAAGATTTGCAGGAATTTCGCTGGTTAATTGAGGAGCTACGCGTCTCTTTATTTGCGCAAGAGCTTAAAACGCCATTTCCAGTGTCACTTAAACGTTTAGAAAAAACATGGGCTGACATCACTTAATAGTGAGTTGCCAGTCACCATTCATGGAAAATAATCTGACTCCTCTAGAAACATCAGTCAATCAATTTGACGAGTTTTTGCTTAAGCCGTGTGGCGATAAGTTTATTCGCATCAATATTAGCCGTAATACGCTAATTGCGATCATCTTTTCGCTGTTGGTGCATGGGCTGCTTTTAATTGTTTTCTTGCCGAAAATTGATTTTAATAATGCGGCTTCACCACAACCAAAAGCTTTGGAAGTGAGCTTGGCGCCACCAACTCCGCCAAAAGTTGAAACTCCTGTAATACCAGAGCCGACTCCTGTTAAGCCGGAGCCTAAAGTGACTAAGTCGCCACCAAAAGTCATCACGCGAAAACCTAGTAAAAGTACTAAGCCATCTACTTTCTCGGTCCCTGATGTGCTTTCGACAAAGCAACCTTCGCCAGAACCGTTGCCGCCTAAAGAAACAAAACCAAATGACGCGCCGACTGATATGGCTTCTTACGTTAAACAACAACAAGCCAAGCGTAATGCTATGGAGGCAGATGCTGCAAAGCAGAATGCAGATGCCGTAGCGCGTGAAGTTGGTCCTAGCCAAGAAAAAGTCAGAGACGACAGAATTAAAAGTAACTTAAAAGTCGGCACAAATGGTATTTTTGAAATTACCAGTTTAAGTGGGCGGCATGCGGCCTTTGCATTCAAGGGTTGGACTAATGATTACAGCAGTGCAAAACGTGAATCATTTGAAGTTGAAGCGGGCACTGGGCAAGACGTTAGATTGGTGATGATTAAGAAAATGATCACTTTGATACGCCGACATTATGACGGAGACTTTAACTGGGAATCTCAACGCTTAGGTCGCGAGGTGGTTAAATCAGCACGACCACAAGATAGTGCGGAACTAGAAGAATTTATGATGATGGAGTTTTTTGGCACTAACTATAAGAACACGCCTTATTAGAGATTTTGACTGATTTATTTTATAGAAATTCAAGATAGCACCATCCGCTTACCGTCATTCCCGCGAAAGCGGGAATCCACTTTAATAACACGAGCAGATGGATCTCCGCTTTTGCGAGGATGACTAAAGTTTAAATTATGATTAAAGTAATTTATTAAAATGCGCGCAACAAATCTTAAATCTAGTATTTATTGAGCTATATCATATTAAAGTATTGGCAATGCGCTAACATAACAATTCTGCTATTAACGGCAATGTAAAACCATGAGTCAGCACCACCTCAAGCCTTTATTTTCTCCTAAATCTGTAGCCGTGTTTGGGGCGAGTGACCGTGTCGATTCCGTCGGGCAAGTGGTTTTTCAAAATATGTTGCAGAGTGGTTACCAAGGTAAGCTCTATGCCATTAATCCCAAACATAGCAAAGTGCAAGGCCATAAAGCTTATGCCTCCATTACTGAAATTGTTGAGCCTGTAGAGTTAGTCGTTATTGCCACACCAGCCGAGTCTGTGCCAGATATTATCGAGGCCTGTGGTCTTAATAAAGTGAAAGTCGCCATTATTATTAGCGCGGGGTTTGGCGAAGCGGGTGCAGCAGGAAAACAACTGGAAGCGTCAGTGCTGGAGAAAGCCCGTCATTATGGCATTCGCCTGATTGGTCCAAACTGTCTCGGTGTCATGTGTCCAGATATTGGCTTAAATGCGACTTTTAATAAGGGTAATGCCATTTCAGGCAATATCGCCTTTATTTCTCAATCTGGTGCGTTATGCACTGCCATTTTAGATTGGGCAAATGCGAATGATGTTGGATTTTCTAACGTAGTTTCTATGGGCGCTTCGGTCGATGTGGATTTTGGCGAAATCCTCGATTATTTAATATCCGATACAAAAACGCGCAGCATCTTGTTGTATATCGAAGGTATCCATGATGCACGCGGATTTATGAGTTC
>JAYTRW010000315.1:0-1244 GCA_043745985.1 Methylotenera sp. | reverse complement strand
GGGTCAATATTGGTCTTGGGCATATTAATCGGCGCTTCAAACGATATTTGCAGGTTATTATTAAGCTGCTTAAAGCCATTCCACCAATTGGCTACTTTTTCTTGGCTCTTTTTCTCTGCACTTGGAAGTTCAAGCTTGGTCAACGTGCTAGCCAAGCGCTGACTTAACCGCGGCAATTGCTTTTTCACTAATTCGATTAGTCTCGCGTCATCGCTACCGTCGTCGCTACTCTGTTGAGCGGCCGCAGATAACGTGCCCATAGATTGCAGTATATTTTTAATGTCATGCGTCAGGCGCGAGCCTGTTTCATACAGTGACTGCATATAAGTATTTTGCACAATCATTTCTTCACGACGCTTCGCCTCATAAAACTCGCCCAAAATCTGTGTGAGTAATTGCACATGTAGATACATAGCAGGGCTAAATTGCCAGCGCGAATAAAGTGTTAAATGTAGTTGATGAAAATTAAAGGTAGAAATAAACGGTGTAGCCTCACCAATTTGGTCTTTCGAACCTTCAGCTTCCCACATCAAACCGCTTACCCAGTTAAGCTCAACCAGTTCGCGCATAGCGGCTTGTAAAAACTTTTCGGCAGTAGATTCATATTCGGCGTATTTTGCGATTTGTCTTATCCAATGCTCAAATGGCAGGCCAATGCTGAGTAAGTATCGGGACATCAGCAATTCTAGACCAGAGAAGGATGAGCTTGGGTTCCATAGCCAACTCAACACAACTAATGTAGCGGCTAAACTCATGACCACTACAATGAGTAATTTAATATAGTGAATTTTCCAAATAACGCCAATCGCAAAGCTACCGAGTATGACGATAGAGGATAGTAAAAAAATCAATAAGGTGTAAAAAAAGTCAATATTGGCGGATTGCGCTTTGGATTTATGTTTAGCTGATAAGAATAAAATCGCCAGTGGCAATAATGGCAAAAAATACGTGAGCATGAAAGCTGCGGCAGCTAAATCATCGTTAGATTTAAGTAGTTTGGGCACCACCCACAACAGCAAGATAGCGAGTAAGTAGGTCGATGCCAATATATTAGGCAGCCTGTCGCGTGAGGTTTCTTCTGAAAAAATGCGTCCGCCAATTAACGCAAATAAACTGGCTATCCAAAATGCAATCACCCACCAGTTGATAAAAAACATACCTACTGCAGCACCTACTACAACGAGAAAAGCAGCTTGCCATGACAAGGTTTTGCTTTGTCGCATCACTGGTTGCCACATCAAAAA
>JAYTRW010000314.1:0-1246 GCA_043745985.1 Methylotenera sp. | reverse complement strand
CTTCTAAAAAGCTAGAAAGTGTTTCGCCTTCGGCCAGAACGCTTTGCGCAGCTTCTCTTAATTGTGGCTCTACACGCAACGCTGGAATGGTGGCAGTTTTCATGGCATGGCTCCAATGTAATTCATTTGCATTACATTAGCATGTTTTAGTATGTTTGCACATGCTGGATATTGGCCAAATCATCCCAATTTCCATCAGCTTTTGCATTGTAATGACTAATACCTTTGCGCATGGCGGCAAACTGTCCTTCATACCACAGAGGCACATAAGGTAATTGCTGACGAATTCGCACCGTTGCAGCTTGCCAGTTTTCTTCAGCCAGCTGTATATCTAGTTCAGCATCTGCGTATCTACCACGGTTAAAACCATTCGGAGGTACGCTTTTTGAACCGAAAGCTTTTGCATAAATTTCAGGTGTTTTAATGCCTACCCACGTGAGGCCGTACAATTGGAAGTTGCCTTGCTTAACGTCTTCAAAAAACGTACCCCAATCTAAGCTACGGATTTCGAGGTCTATACCTGCTTTAGCCATTTGTGCTTGCAAGATAGTGGCGAAGCGAACGCGTTGTGCATCTGTGGAGGTTTTATACACAAGTTTAAGTGGTAGCTTAACGCCCGCTTCTTGCAACAACTGTCTAGCTAAGGCTGGGTTGTAGTCATTTGCAGGCGAAGCCATTGAGTTTTGATTTGTGTAATGTTCGGGCGGTAAAATCATATCGGCTTCGCGGCTATGTTGAATCATGGCTTTTGCGATAATTTGTTTGCAGTCTATTGCGTGCGAGAGCGCTTGTCTGACTTTAATTTTTTGCAATATTGGGTCTTTAAAGTTTAGACCTAAATATGAAAAATTGGCACCTATGCTGGTTTTTACAATCACCTCTGGTTTGGTTTGCAAATATTTAACAAGCTCTGGCGGCAGCTCACCTTGCAATAAATCTACCTCGCCATGCAGTAACTTTAATACACGCACAGTGGGGTCTTTTACTTCTATTAAGCTGATTTTTTGATTATCGTTGACACGTTGCAAGGTGAGTTTATTCTGCCAAGACACAAATTTTAAAGCACCGTTACCCATAGGCGCGTGCGAGAAATCATAACCTTCTGCAATGAGTTTTTTCGGCAAAATGCCAATAATCAACTTGGCTGGAAAATGTTTATCTGCCTGATTGAGCTGAAATTCAACCGTGTCGTTATCGACTACCGTGATATTTTTGATATTGGCAAATTCGGCGGTATTAGGCGAGT
>JAYTRW010000313.1:0-4235 GCA_043745985.1 Methylotenera sp. | reverse complement strand
GTTGTACAGCTAAGTCCGCCAAGGTTTCGGTATGGTTGAGTGGTACGCAAAAGCCACCTGCGCCCTCCACAATCACAACCTCGGCTAAGTCTTTTAACTTTTCATAAGCTCGACCTATAACTGCTAGGTCAATTTCAATACCTGCCTGTTCAGCTGCAATATGCGGCGCTATAGCTGGCACAAAACGATAGGGGTTAATTAAATCTAGCTCAGCAGTGATGTTGCTCGCTGAAATTAAAGCAGTAACATCTTCGTTAATCAGTTCATTTTTATCATTCAACTCACATCCAGAGGCCACAGGCTTCATGCCGATCGTCTGTAGACCCTGCGCCGCAAAGTGTTTCACTAATGCACTTGCCACATAGGTTTTACCTACGTTGGTATCAGTGCCAATGACAAAGTAAGATTGCGCCATATTGATGTTCTTTAGGTCTATTTATTTCAAGCTCTATTTAGTTCTAGCTCTAAACGTGACGGGCGAAACGCCATCATCAAACTTTGGTTTATCTTGCCCACGCCAAGCATGTCCGTAAACCACTTCAAACGTGGCAGGCAGTTTTCCATCCACTCTAAATTGCTCGTAGTTAGCTTCTAAGTTTTGTAAGAAGCCGCGACCAAGTAGGCCTCGCGCACGCCCATCCGTGGCGTTATGCGCACCAATGCTTTTTAAGTCACGCATCACGCTTTTAACATCATCGTAAGTCAAAGTAAATCGCTCAACATCTAGCACAGGCGCACTGAAACCAGCACGCACCATTGCATCGCCAATGTCGTGCATATCGAGAAATCTACTCACACTGGTCGTGCCATTTTGTCCGCTGGTGGCAACGCGAAGCTCTTTGAGCGTATCGGGGCCAAATGTACTGAACATGAGCAAGCTTTCTGGCTGCAACACGCGATGAAACTCTTGCAAAGCCGCATCTAAATCATTGCACCATTGAATCGCCAAATTTGACCAGACCAAACCTACACTGCCATTGGCCAAAGGTAGCGACTCAATATCTGCACACAATAGATTTTGTATAACCCCACTGAGTATGCTTTTCACTTGACCGATTAAGCCATTGTTTGGATTGGTGCTGCGTGTTTTTTGCAGCATAGGTAACGCAAAATCTAGTGAAATCACTTGTGATTTTGCAAAACGTTTTTGCAAAGCATGGCTAGCCAAACCTGTGCCACAACCCGCGTCTAATATGGTTTGTGGGGTTAACTTTACTAAATCTAGTCGGCTGAGCATTTCTTCGCGCACTTGTTTCTGCAATATTGCAGCAGCATCATAAGTATTAGCTGCACGGCCAAATGAAGCGCGCGCGCGCACTTTATCAATGTGGTAACTATCGTTTACTTTTGCATCCATATCGTTAAACGCTCGTAGGTTCTAGAAATTGAACAACAGCATCTACAAACTGCTCTTGATGCGATAGGAATGGAGCATGCGAAGCGCCAGAAATCACGCGTAAATAGCCTACTGGTAGGTTTTGCATCATCCAATGTGCAGCTTGCACAGGCGCGAGCGTATCTCTATCACCATGAATCAATAGTGTTGGCTTTCTTAGGCGGTCAATTTCTGAACGTAAATCGGTTTCCAGCAATATGCCCAAGGCGCGTTGTAAAGTTTGTGTCGTTGGTGCGGGACGCTCTTCAAGCTTTCTACGCAGCAATCTTACCGTTAACCTTGCGCTTTTATCACCCATGCATTGCAGTGTTAGAAATTGCGTAAGCGTTTTATGGTAATCCGTATCCATACTCTCGGCAAAGCGCTCAAATACTTCGGGCGCAATACCTGATGTCCATTTGGCTTGCGTCATGAACTCTTCTTTATTCACAAAACATGGCGTAGAACCAACCAGTACTAACCTGCGAACCGCATCAGGCTGATCTAGCGCGATGCGCATGGCGACTTGACCGCCCCACGACCAGCCAATCACATCAGCATTCGCTGGTAGCATTTCTGCTACTTTTTCTGCAATGATATGCAAGTGATACGGCTCAGTTGGACGGCTTAAACCCATTCCTGGTAAATCAACAATATGTAGCGTAAATAACTTACTCAAGCTTTTTATAATTGGTTGCCAAACTGCACCACTCATGCCCCAACCATGTAACAGCACTAAGTTTGGACCGCTACCTGTTGTTTCCATGTAGATATTAGCTGGAACAATTTTCATAGCGTTTGCTCTGCTTGCTGGATTGCCGAAATGAGTTGCTTAATATCGTCTAATGAGTGTGCGGCTGATAACGAGATGCGCAATCTAGCGGTGCCAACGGGTACCGTAGGTGGACGAATAGCGGGCACTAATATGCCTAAGCTTTGTAAATACTCACTTAACACCAATGCTTCAAGATTATCGCCCACGACCAAAGGCTGCACAGACGTCTCAGATGGCATCAACTGCCATCTTTTGCATTGTAGATGACCTTTAAAATAATGAATCAAGCTACGTAAATGCGTGCGTAAATCGTCACCCTGCTCAATCAATCTGACCGAAGCAGATAAGGTCGCAGAGAGTGCTGGCGGCGCTGGCGTTGAGTACACATAACTTTTAGCGGTTTGAATCAGGTAGTCAATCACCACACTTTCACCCGCAATAAAAGACCCTGCCACACCCGCAGCTTTACCTAAAGTTGCCATCATAATAATGCGCGGAGATTTTAGTTTTAGATGATTCAGTGAACCTTGACCATGCTCACCCAGCACACCAAAGCCGTGCGCATCATCAATGTACAAATAGGCATCGTACTTCTCGCAAAGGGCTAAATACTCAGCCAATGGCGCAATATCGCCATCCATGCTAAATATCGCATCAACGGCAATCAACTTATGTCGTGCGGTGCTAGTTTCAAGTAAGTTTTCAAGTGCAGCCACGTCGTTATGGGCAAAGCGATTGAACTCGGCAAGTGAATAATAGCCACCATCATTCAAACAAGCGTGATTCAACTTATCCGCAAAAATCGCATCGCCGCGCCCAACCAATGCGCCCAACGCACCTATATTCGCCATATAACCTGCGGAAAATAATAGCGCAGCTGGCATATTCACAAACTTGGCTAACTGCTTTTCTAAGTCATCATGGTAACGATGATGTCCAGTCACCAACCCAGATGCGCCACTGCCAACACCGGAATCACCAGCCGCTTTTTGCATGGCCGCAATAAGTGTTGGGTGGTTCGCTAAGCCTAAATAATCATTACTACAGAATGACAGATACGGCTTACTATTCGCAACAATATACTCAGCCTGCGGAGAGTCGAGCAAACGCCGTTGGCGCAGCAACCCATCTGCTTTGCGTTTATCTAACGCGAGTTGTAAAGAAGCCAGCATGTTAGTTTGTTACCCTAGATTTTATTGATGCCTAATTTTTCGAATAATTTCTTATCAGTCGAAGCTTCAGGGTTCGCTGTTGTCAGTAGTTTTTCGCCGTAGAAAATACTGTTTGCACCGGCTAAAAAGCATAGGCTTTGTATGCCTTCACTCATGCTTTGGCGCCCTGCTGACAAACGCACGAAGCTATTAGGCATAGTGATACGCGCCGCGGCAATGGTACGTACAAACTCAAAAGGATCTAACTCCTCTGTACCATGCAATGGCGTGCCTTCTACTTGCGTGAGTAAGTTAATCGGCACACTCTCTGGCGGGCGTTCCATATTCGCTAATTGCGCTAACAAACCAGCACGTTGATTACGCGTTTCGCCCATACCGATAATACCGCCGCTACATACATGAATATCTTGGCTGCGCACACGATCCAATGTGTCTAAACGATCTTGATAAGTCCGTGTAGTAATCACATCACCATAAAACTCTGGTGCGGTATCCAAGTTGTGATTGTAATAATCCAAACCTGCTTCTTTTAACTGCTCAGCTTGACCATCTTTTAACATGCCCAAAGTCGCGCAGGTTTCTAAACCCATTGCTTTTACTTCGGCAATCATTTTCAACACAGGTTCTAAATCACGTTGCTTAGGACCTCGCCATGCCGCGCCCATACAAAAGCGACTGGCGCCATTGTCTTTAGCTTCTTGGGCTGCTGCCACCACATCTTCTAGCTTCATCAAAGGCTCATTTTCCACCTCAGTGTGGTAACGTGCCGCTTGTGGACAATAGCCACAATCCTCTGAGCAGCCACCCGTTTTAATCGATAGTAAAGTACTCACCTGTACCGCATTCGGATTAAAATTTGCACGATGCATGGTTTGCGCCTGATACATTAAATCGCTGAAAGGGAGCTCAAACA
>JAYTRW010000312.1:0-12827 GCA_043745985.1 Methylotenera sp. | reverse complement strand
TCATCTCAGGTCTCAATAAGTCTGATGATGAGAGATTATACCAATCTAGATGACCGTGCTTACGACACCAGATTAAGACGGTTGATCGCTCTTGGATTACATAACGTGTTTGGGCTTCTTTATAAGTCAGCTCACCATGTTCAACTTGTTCAACTACGGCTAATTTAAAAGCCAAGGTGTAATCACGTTGTGTTCTCTTAACTCCAACTCCCATTTGACTCTCCTTGATTCTATTCAAAAAGTGTCAACTTATTTTAGGACTGGACACCCGTAATAAAAAAAGCCCTGAATCTTCAGGGCTTTTTTGTTGCATTTTGTACAGTCTATTTAGCTGGAGTATCAGTTTTTACAGGATCTATCGCTGTTTCTGCATCAACATCCTCATATTCATCTTTGACTAACTCTTCAGGGACTAATCCATCTTGAACCAAGCTTGCACGTTTTTGCAAATAAGCATCACGTGTAAATGCGTATGGATCTAACGATGCCTCATCAACTAAATCAGATGCGGTCAGTAACTCGGTGCGTTTATCCAAGAATTGTGCAGCACGTAGTTGGTTGCTGAGTCTAATTTGACCAATGTTACGAGTGTAGGTAATAGGGTCACTTGTGTAAGTATCGAATACTAAGCCAGTCGTATCACGCAAACTTGATGGTCCTAATAGTGGTAAAACCAAGTAAGCACCGTTGCCTACACCCCAGTAACCAAGTGTTTGACCAAAATCCTCTTTACGATTTCGTATATTATCCATGCCAGCCACATCAATAAATCCAGCAATACCAAATGTGCTGTTGATGACAAAACGACCTGCATCAGTAAAAGCATAGGCAAGTTTAAGTTGAAGTAAGTCGTTTAAAACGGTAGTAATTGAGCCTAGATTGCTAAAGAAATTGTTAAACCCCGTGCGGATGGGTGAAGGCGTGATGGTTTTATAAACAGTAGCTACAGGTTTAATGATTGCTTTGTCAGCGACATCGTTAAATTTGTACACCCCACGATTCAGACCCTCAAGTGGATCTTTATTGCCTTGAGTGGCGCAACCAGACAGAGCCACTAGTGTGAGCACACAAGTAGCGAGGATAATAGTTTTATAATTTGTTATTGTTTTAGTACGCATGCAAGACCCCAAATTGTAGTTTTTCTCAGATTTCATCATAAAACGCTGTTTAAGGTATTTTTATAAACGGCTAAGCTAACTATATGACCAATTACGGAAAAACATACTATAACTTTAACTTAGCGGATGCTCATTGTCCAGCATTTGCTGATGTGATACTTGATTTTAATGGCTTGTTGGCTTATTTGAATTGATGATATGAATGGTTATTTTGCATGATTTTCATGATTTATTCGCGATATAGTCGTTTAAGTGGCACAATTATCAATATAGATTTAACTTGTCAGATTTAACTTAGTAAAATTCATCAGTCGCTAATCATGTGACGTCTAAATTTAGGAAATTCGTGTGACTAAACATATCAAGATCTCAGAGTTTTTAAAGCAGCATTTACAAGGTGAACACAGCGTTGCACTTAATGCGATATTAAGTGATGTGGTGCATGCCTGTAAGAAAATTGCTGTTGCCATTGATAAGGGCGCTGTGGCTGGCAATATGGGTAGTTTAGGTTCTGAAAATGTACAAGGCGAAGTGCAAAAAGCCTTGGACGTGATTACTAATGATATCTTTATTGAAGCTTGTCAGCAGAGTGGTTACATAGCTGGTATGGCTTCTGAAGAGCTTGTTGATGTGATTGAGGTTGATGATAAGCACAAGAAAAATGGAAATTATCTATTGATGTTTGACCCGCTTGATGGATCATCAAACGTGAATGTAAATATATCGGTAGGCACTATTTTTTCCATTCTGAAAAGTGCGAATAATAAACCTGATTTAGCTGATTATTTACAGCTAGGAACCGCTCAAGTATGTGCTGGTTATGCGCTTTATGGTACATCGACTATGTTGGTATTCACTACTGGTAATGGCGTGAATGGTTTCACGCTAGATGTGGATTCCAATGAGTTTTTGCTGACACATCCCAATATGCAAATTGCTAAGGAGACGCAAGAGTTCGCTATCAATATGTCGAATTACCGTTTTTGGCGAGAGCCTGTGCAACGCTATATTGATGAGTGTTTGCAAGGCGAAGAAGGTGACCGTAAAAAAGATTTTAACATGCGCTGGGTCGCTTCAATGGTGGCGGAAGTGCATCGTATTTTAGTGCGTGGCGGCGTATTTATGTACCCAACTGACGCTAAATCAAGGTCTGGAAAATTGCGTTTAATGTATGAGGCTAACCCGATGAGCTTTATTGTTGAGCAAGCGGGCGGCGCTTCAACGACTGGCTCACAACGTATATTAGAGGTACAGCCTACTGGCATACATCAGCGCGCACCAGTGATGATGGGCTGTAAAAGTGAAGTGGATAGAATTACGGCTTACCATCAAGTCGCCACAAAAAGAAAATAAGTAAGCTTTATTTTAATTTTCGCTTGAAAATAAAGCGGCTAGTTAGTCGCTTTGCAAATGGCGATGAACTCTTCCGCATTTAGCGATGCACCGCCAACTAAGCCGCCATCAACATCTGGCATGCTGAATAACTTAGTGGCATTTTGTGCTTTCACACTACCACCGTAAATAATACGCACTTTGGAAGCCGCTTCAGCATTACGTCTTGCGACACGTTGACGAATAAATTGATGTACTTCTTGCGCCTGCTCTGGCGTTGCAGTTTTGCCAGTACCAACCGCCCATACTGGCTCGTAGGCAAACACCATGTTCAGCTCCATTGCCTTGGCGAAATTTTCATCATTAAGGGTTGCCATCACCGCATCCATTTGACTGGCGACGATGACTTCTGTCAGCCCTGCATCATGTTCTGCGAGGGTTTCACCCACACATAATATTGGCGTTAGATTGGCTTTAATAGAGGCATCAAATCGAGCGGCGGCGGATAGGTTGGTTTCATGAAACAACACTCGTCTTTCCGAGTGCCCCAGCAGCACATAGGTGCAGCCAAGGTCTGTGAGCATGTGTGGGGAAACGGCGCCAGTAAAGGCACCTTCTTCGAACTGATTAACGTTTTGTCCGCCCCAAGCAATGCCAGTGTTTTCTAATAGTGACCTTGTTTGGTGTAAGTAAGGGTTGGGTACGCAAACGACATAATCTGCATTTTTGTAATCACTTAATCCGCTAATTAGTGCATTGAGTAGAGTTTGATTGCTATGGATATTGCCATGCATCTTCCAGTTGCCTACTACTAGGTTACGCCGCATATCTTTATTCCTTATTTCTAACTTGCTAGACTTTTGACTCATCAGTTGAGTTACTTTGATTTAATAATCGCGTCTAACGCCCCCGCTTTATAACGCACAGCCATTTGGTCGCATGAAATAGGCTTGATTATCGCAGCTTGCCCTGCTGAACCAAAAGCTTCATAGCGCTCCTTGCAAATGGCGCGCATGGCTACAGTAGAAGCGCTGAGAAACTTTCTTGGGTCGAATTCTTTTCTTTTTTCAGTGAAAAACTTACGAATTGAACCCGTGTAAGCCATGCGCAAGTCTGTGTCGATGTTGATTTTTCTTACGCCGTATTTGATGCCTTCGACAATTTCCTCCACTGGCACGCCATATGTTTCGCGCATATCGCCGCCAAACTCATTGATGATTTGTAGCCATTCTTGAGGTACAGAAGATGAGCCGTGCATGACCAAATGTGTGTTGGGGATGCGTGCGTGAATTTCCTTAATGCGGCTAATTGCAAGCGTTTTACCAGTGGGTGGCTTACTAAATTTATAGGCGCCGTGTGAGGTGCCGATTGCGATGGCTAATGCATCTACCCCAGTCTTGCGAACAAAGTCCGCGGCTTCTTCTGGATCGGTAAGCATTTGGTCGTGATTTAATACACTGGCTGCACCAGAGCCGTCTTCTTCACCTGCAAGACCTGTTTCTAAAGAGCCTAGCACGCCGAGTTCACCTTCAACAGATACGCCAATCGCATGCGCAATTTCTACAATTTTTCTAGTTACTTCGACATTGTATTGATATGAGGATGGCGTCTTTGCATCTTCCATCAATGAGCCATCCATCATTACGCTGGAAAAGCCTGAGCGTATCGCTTGAATACACACTGCGGGCGATTGACCGTGGTCTTGATGCATGACAACTGGGATGTGCGGATAAGTTTCTATGGCGGCTAATACTAAATGCCTTAAAAAGGCTTCGCCAGCATATTTGCGCGCGCCAGCCGAACCTTGCAGAATCACTGGACTGTTCACTTCGTCCGCCGCCTGCATAATGGCATGAACCTGCTCCATGTTGTTAACATTAAAGGCTGCCAAGCCGTAATCATGTTCAGCAGCGTGATCTAGCAGTTGACGTAATGAAACGAGTGCCATAGTGATCTTTCAAATAATTAAGACATGTATATGAGTATACTCAAGTTTTGTTATTAGTTCTGTAATTGTGCGAGCTTTGTCATTGCGAATAAATTATATAACACTTATGTCTTATATAAAACATATTATATGTTTTTGTAGAGTGCTAAAGCTTGCAATCGTTGCGTTGCGTGGTCTACCACGGGAGCTGCATAGTCGCTACCTATGCTAATGTTGAGTTCTTGAAGGCGTAATGGCGGAATCAGCCAAGGCGCATGAATTTCTTTATCACTGCATTTTGCTAATTCTGGCACATATTTACGAATGAATTTCCCTTGTGCGTCAAAGCGTTCACTTTGTGTGATTGGGTTAAAGATACGAAACCAAGGTTGTGCATCGCAGCCTGTGCTGGCTGCCCATTGCCAGCCGCCATTATTGGCGCTTAGGTCAAAGTCGATTAATTTCTCAGCAAAATAACGCTCACCCCAGCGCCAATCTATAAGTAAATCTTTTACTAGAAAGCTCGCAGCTACCATACGTAGGCGGTTATGCATAAAGCCTGTGGTATTAAGTTGCCGCATGGCGGCATCTACAAGTGGGTAGCCTGTTTTACCATCACACCAGGCTTGAAAAAGTGCAGGCTCATTGGGGAACTTTAAAGCTTCAAATTCAGCTTTATAGGCGCTACCTGCGGCAACGCTTGGGTTGTGATGCAGTATTTGCACATAAAAATCACGCCAGATTAGTTCGCTTAGCCAAGTCTGAGCACCAGTATTAGCCGCTTGTAGTGCTTCGCGGGCTAGGTGACGTATAGATATAGTGCCAAAACGTAGATGTACAGATAAATACGAAACACCTTTGATGGCAGGAAAGTCTCTGGCATCTTTATAACGACTCATACGTTCTTTAAAGTCATTAAAAAGTGTTAAGCCACCTTGCATGCCTGTTGGTAAACGCATGCTGCTTAAGTTGGTACGCTTAAAGCCTATATCTTCTAAAATTATTAACGGACTTATATTAAGTTTAGCTAGGTTGTTTAAATAGGCATCTACTGGGTAAGCTCTGACAAAGAAATCATTCACAGTTTTTAGCCACATGTTTTTATATGGCGTAAATACACCATAAGGCTTACCAGAGAGATTTAACACTTCATCTTTCTCAAAAATCACATGATCTTTGTAATGATGAAATTCAATATGACTTATATTCAGTTGCTCAGCCACGTGTGCATCGCGAGCAATGGCGCTAGGTTCATAATCATGATTAGTGAATACAGCATTCACTAAAAGTGAGTTGGCTAATTTTAGAATTTCATCGCTAGCGTTGCCATGCAATACAATTAAATCACTACCGTATTTTTGAAGCGAGGTTTTTAATTCACGTACGCTTTCCCAAATAAACTCTACACGGCGGTCTGCCTTATCATTTAATTGGTCAAGAATTGCAGTATCAAACACAAACACGCAATATACATTTTTAGAGGATTTTAATGCGTGATATAGCGCGGCATGGTCGTAATCTCGTAAGTCACGCCTAAACCAAACTAAAGATTTTTCATAGGTTGATTTCTGCTGTGCTTGAGACATATTTACTCGCGATGGTAGGGATGATTGGTAATGACAGAGTGCGCTCGATAAAGTTGCTCTGCCAGCAACACTCTAACCATAGCGTGTGGCAATGTAAGCTTTGAAAGTCCCCATAGCCAATCAGCTTTTTGTTTTACAGAGCTATGCAACCCGTCAGCGCCACCGATGATTAGCGACACATCACGGCTTGAAGCTTGCCAATCTTTGAATTTATCTGCGAGTTGCAGTGTGGTAACTTCTTGCCCACGTTCATCTAGGGCAATGCAAAAGTCTTTACCGACCGCTTCTAAAATACGTTTCGCTTCAATCAGCTGAATATTTTCAGTGCTGTTGCCTGCTGCACGCTTTTCTGGCTTGATGTCGATAATTTCAACAGTGGCTTCGCGAGGCATGCGCTTAGTGTATTCTGCGCAAGCAGTTTCAACCCAGCTTGGCATTTTGTGGCCGACAGAGATAATACGCAGCTTCATGCACTAACTCTGCTGGCGGATGAGCTAATTACTCAGCTTTGATATGGCCACGGCGGCTTTCAGCCTCGCCCCATAGTTGCTCTAAATTGTAGTATGCACGTGTGGTTGGTACCATGATGTGTACGACGATGTCGTCTAAATCGACCAATACCCATTCACCTTCTTTTTCGCCTTCTGTACCACGAATGTGATAGCCTTTTTCTTTCAGTTTCTCACGTACGTTATCCGCAATTGCTTTGGCTTGGCGGCTTGATGTAGCTGAGGCAACAATCATATAACTGGTCATGCTAGTGAGCTTGCGAACATCCATAGGGGTGATGTCGAAACCTTTAATATCTTCAATGGCATCAATCACTGCCTGTTTCATTGTTTCTAAATAGTTTACTGCGTTTACATCAATTGTCATTTAAGCGGCCTGTGCTGGAATTGCATTGCGTTGAGATTGTATGCGGTTGTTATTGTCCACATACACAAGTTGGGGTGAGAACTTTTGTAGTTCTAATTCATTATAGTTAGCGTAGCTGGCAATAATCATAATATCGCCAGGTGATGCTTTGTGTGCGGCTGCACCATTGACCGAGATAATACCTGAGCCACGCTCAGCTAGAATAGCGTATGTGCTAAAGCGCTCGCCATTGGTCACATTGTACAAATGGATTTGCTCGTATTCGCTAATGTTAGCGGCTTCAAGCAAGTTTTCATCAATAGCACAGCTGCCTTCGTAATGAAGTTCACTATGCGTTACATGTACGCGGTGTAATTTAGATTTAAGCATTGTTCTTTGCATAATGCTGAAAACTCTTAGATAGAAAAAACAGTATTATAGTGTATTCAACGGTTTATAGTAACTTAACATCTATTCACCTAGTACTTGTATTAAGAAAGTGGTCTGTAGAAAGGCGTTAAATATTGAACGTCAGGTTGTCGATTAGGCGGGTGTTACCTAATTTAGCTGCGCCTAAAACAACGAGTTCAGTGTCTGCGTTGCTGGCGGGTAATAGCGTTAAGCTTGAACGTATCGATATATAGTCAGCTATCCAACCTTGGCTATTGAGGGTAGATTTAGCTTGTTGTTCTAGTTTGGAATAATCTTGATTGCCATTTTTGACTGATTCAACAATGCCCTGCAAAGCATTATTTAATTGGCTTGCAGTGGCGCGTTGCTCATTCGTTAAATAACCATTACGCGAACTCATCGCTAAACCGCCCTGCTCACGTACTGTGTCCACGCCAATGATGTTAATTGGCAAGTTAAATTGTTTCACCATTTGTTTGATGATGAATAACTGCTGAAAATCTTTTTGGCCAAATATGGCAATGTTCGGTTGTACCATATTGAAAAGCTTCATTACCACAGTGGCAACGCCAGCAAAGTGGCCTGGTCGCGCAGCGCCGCAAAGCTCGTTGGCGATTGGCGAAGGTATAATCGTCATGGTTTGATTGAGGTTTTTACCGTCAAAGTCGGCATACATTTCTTCAACAGTTGGCGTAAAAACAATGCTTGCGCCAGCTACTTTTAGCTTTTCACAATCAGCCTCTAAGGTACGTGGGTAGCTTGCTAAATCTTCAGTTGGCCCAAATTGAAGTGGGTTAACAAAGATACTCACTACAACACAGCTTGCATGCTGTTTAGCCACTTCAACCAATTGAATATGCCCTGCATGCAAGTTGCCCATCGTGGGTACAAAGGCGATATTTGATTGGTTTTTTAAAGCGCTTCTTAAGTCGGCTATGGTGTTAATAATTTGCATGAAATAAGACTTGGAGAACGAATTTAATAACTGTGTTCAAGCGCAGGGAAGCTTTTATCTTTAACCGCTTTGACATAGGCTGAAACTGCAGTTTGTATGCTGTTTGTATCTTTTAGAAAATTACGCACGAAACGTGGAGATTTAAATTCACTAGTTTTTTTGTGGGCTGGTCCTGTGTAAATACCAAGCAAATCTTGAAGGACTAGCACTTGACCACTGCAATCAACGCCAGCACCTATACCAATAGTTGGTGTTTTAATGGATTCGGTAATTTTTTTAGCTAAGGCTGCAGGTACCATTTCTAGCACAATGAAACCTACACCAGCTTCACTCATAGCAATGGCATCCTGCATGATTTGAGTGGCACTTTCGTCGGTTTTACCTTGGATTTTATAACCACCGAGTTGATTGACTGATTGCGGCGTAAAACCTAAGTGAGCGCAAACTGGAATACCTCGTTCAACTAAGTAGCGAGCTGTTTTCACCTTATTGCCACCACCCTCAAACTTCACCATGTGCGCACCAGATCTAATCAGCCATTCGGCATTTTTGTAGGCAGCTTCATTGTCGTGCTCATAACTGCCCAGTGACATATCTGCAACGATGTAAGTATTTAAAGCGCCAGCTGAAACACTTTTGGTGTGGTAAGTCATATGGTGCATGCTGACATTGAGCGTGTTTTCAGCACCTTGCAGTACCATGCCTAGCGAATCGCCTACCAATATAATGTCAACACCAGCTTCTTCAGAAAGCTTGGCAAAAGTGGAGTCGTAACTGGTGAGCATGACGAGTTTCTCGCCAGCCGCAGCCTTTTCATGTAATTGTGATAAGTTCATTGGCTTAATTAACAGCTAACTAATCAAAGTTCGGATTAAAGAATTCGCGCTGACCTTTAATTTGCATAATTCGGTTAAGTAGCAAATCTAGCGCATCTTCATTTTTCAACACATTCAACTTTTCATTATTCACAATCAACACTGGCGATGCATCGTAATTATGAAAAAATTCGCTATATGCATTGGCTAAACGCTCAATATACTCTCGTGGAATGTCTTGTTCGTAACTGACGCTACGCTCCTCAATTCGCTCCATTAGGGCGTCAATAGGTGTTTGTAGATAAATCACCAAATCTGGTTTGGGTGCCTTTAGTTGCAAGTGCGTATAAATATTGTGATACAGCGCGTACTCTTCATCATCTAAATTTAGACGTGCAAATATTGGGTCTTTTTCTAAGAAAAAATCGGCAACAATAGGTTTAGCAAACATGTCGCGTTGGCTTAAATCTGTCATCTGATTGGCACGTTGAAACAAAAAAAACAACTGTGTTGGTAGAGCATAACGTTGCGCATCTTGATAAAAACGTGGCAAAAACGGATTCGCTTCGGCTTTTTCAGATAAATAATCAACAGGAAATTTATCCGCTAACATTTTGGCTAGCGTAGTTTTGCCGCAGCCAATAGGGCCTTCAACAACGATATAAGGGTATTTGTTAAAAATGCTCATGCGATTAGTGTGTTACCTATAGTTTTGTAATGCCAGTAAATTGCTGCTCGTGTATCAATGTCGCTATTTTGCCATGATTCGGGATGGATAATTGCGCTGCGATTTCAAATAATGGTAATAAAACGAAACCGCGTTGATGCATTCTTGGGTGCGGTAATGTCAGCTTGGTGGACTCCATGCTTATATTTTCATATAGTAATAAGTCACAATCCAACACTCGCGGAGCATTGGGGAATGGGCGTTCGCGACCAGCCTGATTTTCAATTGCCAATAATGCATCGAGTAACTCAAGCGGAGTTAAATCTGTTTCAAGCTCAGCTACTGCATTAATAAAGTCTGGAATCTCGTTTAACTGCTCTGCTTCATAGCCAATCGGCGCTGTTTTATATAAAGATGATTTCTTTAATACATGAGTGTTTGGTAGCTTTTCAAGTGCAGAAAAAGCTGATTCTACTTGTGAAATTGGGTTTGCTAAATTACTTCCTAGCGCAACAAAAGCCTGTTTCATCAATGCGGAAATTTATTCGATTGTGCCAGTGGCAGCAGGGCTTGCACTAGCAGGTTTTTTGCGACTTCTTTTTTTACGTTTTTTAGGCGCGGTGTCCGCTTGCAGCATAGCAGTACGGCCTTCACCATCAGCATCGGCGAATGCAGTCCACCATTCGCCAAACTCCATTGGCAACTCACCAGACTCACAGCGTAATAGTAAAAAATCATAGCCAGCACGGTAACGAGGGTGCGTAAGTAAGCCAAAAGGGCGTTTGCCTGCGCGTTGTTCAAAACGTGGTTGCATACCCCAAATTTCTTTCATAGTAGCGGTATAGCGGTTATGAATCGCCATTTTCTCAGCTTGTATGGCAATCACTTCACTCATGGCCATGTGCAGCGCTGGAATCGCATGCTGACCTTCTGCTTTGTAACTTTCCCAAGCGGCTAACATTTCATGCCAAAGTAGGGTGGCGAACAAAAAGCTCGGGTTAGCTGATTTGCCAGAAAGTATGCGGTCGTCGGTATTTTTGAGTGCCAGCATGACAAAACGCTCACCCATAGGCTGCTCTAGCACTACATCTAGCATAGGTAATAAGCCATGGTGTAAATGTTGCTCGCGTAAAGCACTGACGCTTTCCATCGCATGGCCAGATAGAAACAACTTCAGCATTTCATCAAACAAGCGGCTAGGTGGCACGTCTTGCAGTAAATCCGCCATTTTGGCGATAGGTGCTTGCGTGGCTTGATCAATCTTTAAACCTAATTTGGCAGATAATCTTACTGCCCGTAACATGCGCACAGGGTCTTCAGCATAGCGTGTTTCTGGCTTGCCTATCATGCGCAAAACGCCTGCTTTTATATCGGTATAGCCTTGATGAAAGTCCAACACTTCTTGGCTTGCAGGGTTGTAATACAACGCATTTGCCGTAAAGTCACGGCGGATGGCATCATCTACGATTGAGCCAAATACGTTATCGCGGATAATGCGGCCTGAATCCGTAGTTTTAGAGTCACCTTTTGGATTGCCCTCAATTTCTAAGTGGCTACCGCGAAAAGTTGAAACTTCAATGGTTTCGTCACCAAATAGTACGTGTACCAATCTGAATCTTTTGCCGATAATGCGAGAACGTCTAAATATACGGTTTACTTCTTCTGGCGTGGCATCAGTCGCTACATCAAAGTCTTTTGGCGTGCGGTTAAGTAGCAAGTCGCGCACTGCACCACCCACAATATAAGCCTCAAAACCTGCTTTATGTAGGCCTTCGGTTGTTTTTAGCGCAGCATTACTTAATAAATCTCGGTCTATTTTATGTGTTTTATGCGCAATTACCGTTGCGCCATGGTTAATACTGTCGACATTTTTATGCGCTGGTTTTTTCGTTCTAAGTGTTGGACGGTGAGTCGGCGCTTGCTGCGGTTTAACAGCCGCAACTTTAGCTTGCTCAGGTTTGGCACTGTTGGGCTTAAAAATTCTATCTAGCAGTTTTTTAATCATGGTCGAATTATAACTTACGAACAGAACTTCTAAAAATTAAGCATGCTCGTTTTTCCAAAGAACATCACTCACGCCAGCCTCTTTGTTAATTACGCGGCACATCACAAACAACAAATCTGACAAACGGTTCAAATATTGAAGAGAAATATCCGTGACTTTTTCATTGCGATGCAACTCTACCAACTTGCGCTCAGCGCGGCGGCATACTGTACGGGCAAGGTGGCAGTAAGCCGCTGCTTTGGTGCCACCTGGTAGGATAAACTCTTTAAGCGGTGATAGATTGCTATTGAGTTCGTCAATCACGCTTTCTAAATCACTGATGCGCGATTGCTGCAATATGACATAGCCTGGAATGCAAATTTCACCACCCACGTTGAATAAATCGTGTTGAATTTGTGTAAGAGGCTCAACCAGCTTGCTGGGCAACGCTTCGGTCATCATCACGCCAATAACGGAGTTTAATTCATCCACATCTCCCATCGCCTCAACGCGTAAGCTGTCTTTGTTGATGCGGCTACCATCACCCAAGCCCGTTGTGCCGCTATCACCTGTGCGGGTATAAATTTTACTGAGTCTGTTTCCCATAATATTTCCTCTATAATAAGTGCATTGTAACTGATGACGACCTTGTAATGAGCGCTCAAACCATTAAGTCTAATGAAACTCCTGTTGATAAGTACGCTGAAAAACCAATTGCCGTATTCGATTCTGGCGTCGGTGGAATTTCTGTTTTAAAACATATTCATACCTTATTGCCAAATGAGAAATTGCTCTATGTGGCAGATAGCAAATATGCGCCATATGGCAACAAAACAGCGACAGAAATTCAAGCGCGTTGCTTTGAGATCGCCGAATTTTTAATCGCTAAAAATGTTAAAGCGCTAGTGGTGGCATGCAACACGGCGACAGCAGCGGCAATTGACGCACTGCGCGCAAAATATACATTGCCGATTATCGGCATGGAACCCGCCGTAAAACCCGCAGCAGAAGCCTCAAGAACCGGCATCATTGGCGTGTTGGCAACCACAGGGACACTTAAAAGCGCCCAGTTCGCGGCGTTGTTAGAAAGTTATGGCCGCAATGTCAAAGTAGTCACGCAAGCCTGCGTAGGTTTGGTGGAGTGTATCGAGCGCGGTGAGCTAGATACCGCCAATAC
>JAYTRW010000311.1:0-1248 GCA_043745985.1 Methylotenera sp. | reverse complement strand
ATTAAAATAATCAGCAGCACTAATAGCCGCTAGCATGTTGTTACGTGAAGCTTCATTGCCATCAAAGGTTTTGCCCGTTGATATAGTCACCGTGATTGAATCAAGCTGTTGAACTTTTAGTGATTTAGCTTCTTGGGCTATTTGTTCAAATGTGGGCTTTGGCAAATTTGCTATTTCTGCATCAGTTAATTCAATTGTTTTTTGTCCACCCGTTTGCATATTTATTTCAATTCTATTCATTTTTAACCTTATTCGTAATTAATAGTTAGCAATCCTGCTGTAAATGTATCTGTGCCATTTACTGTTGTTATGCGAACACGGTCTAAAGCGCCCGATAAAGAACTATTACCAGCCCCAAGAGTGACAAATGCTGACTGACATTTTGCTATATGTGAAGATATCCAGTTTGTTAAAGAAATAACATTTAAAGTCATAATTCCAGAAACTGTATCGGTAGAAGATTGAGAATATATAGCAAATCCTGAAGTTGAATTGAGTGTATTTGCTGTAGTAGAAAATCCACCACTAGTACTTACATACCCTGTATTGGCTATAACTCCAGCACCAATTTGAATTAATTTAGGACTTGTTCCACTCGTACTGACACTATTAAACAACACTGTAATACGCTTAACCGATGAAGGTATACCCGTAAAATCAATAGCTGTACCACTTGTTGTAGCTACCGTTATGCTATTTAATATTTTACCTATCTGCTGAAGTGCTTGACCACCAGCGCCTTGTACGTTTGTCGCTGCCGTAGCCCATGTACCTGCCGTAGCTTCTGTAATATCAATGAAACCAACCACTCTATAAGGGCTATTGGCACTTACTGCGCTATTAGAATAAATGATACTAGCTGATGTAGAAGCTGTACTGATAGTCGTTGGACTAATCAAATTAGTCTCATCTAGTTGTAACCCACCAGCCAAGTTAGTTATGCAAGCTACTGGTACACCAGCATTATAGGCTTCAAGTATAGCAATTCTTGCCGAAACGCCACTTACTGTACCTAAAGTCGCCCCCTGAGGCGCAGTAATACTATTAGCCGCTATTATTACCGTATTAGGAATACCTATATTAGAAGTTGGATTTTTAAAGTCTAGCGTTCCGCCATTGTAGGTGACGGTTAAGGCATTAGAGGCTACTGAGCTTGATATTGATTGCAAACTTGAACTTCGCAGGGCGGTATATAAGGTGTCCAAATAGGTTTTTAAATTAGCTTTAAGGTTTAACCAAGTTAATTTT
>JAYTRW010000310.1:0-1251 GCA_043745985.1 Methylotenera sp. | reverse complement strand
TGTATGAGCGTTTGCTAGATGCTTTTTGTGGAAAATTGGTTTCAGGCCAAAATGGCTCGCGCGATTTTGCTACCTCTGATGTTGCGCAGTTTGCTGAGCTATTTATTCCTGAGCAGCATCGTGATCAAGTATTTGGTTTTGTACGTGGCAGTGTATGTAGTAAAGGTGAAATTGGCCTCAAAGCCACAGGCAACGGCATGGTAGCCATTACTAACTGGCATTTATTGTCAGAGAATGATGAGGAAATTCTCGAAGATGAAATCCTAGCGCCCGCTGCAAACGTGTCACCTGAGGCGATTATCAATGCCGTATTACCACTAACGCCTGGCCGCGCTACTGGTAATAGTTTAGATGTGTTAGATAGGCGTTATGCGCGTGGCAATGTGCTGGATTACTTAGCTAACTTGCCCGATTTAATGGTGTTTAACGATGAGGCGCACCATATTCATGAAGTGAAAAAAGAAGGTGAAAGCACCGAAGTAGAGTGGCAAAAAAGCCTAAACCGCATTGCTGAGAAAAAAGGTAGCAAATTTGTGCAGGTGGATTTTTCTGCTACGCCCTATAACGATGTGGGTTCTGGTAAAAATAAGCGCAAAGTGTATTTTCATCACATTATTACCGATTTTGATTTGAAATCGGCCATGCGTGCAGGCTTGGTGAAGTCGCTAGTGTTAGATAAACGCAAAGAAATTGGTGCGTTGCCGTTAGCGTTTAAAGCTGAGCGTGATGAGCAAGGCAACCCGACTTTAAGTGAAGGTCAGCGTGTGATGTTGCGCGCTGGTTTGCAAAAACTTAAAAAGCTGGAAGTAGATTTTGCCAGAGTAGATCCAACACGCCACCCCAAAATGTTGGTGATGTGTGAAGACACTACAGTCTCGCCATGCGTAGCAACATTTTTGCAACAAGAAGGTTTAAGTGCAGAAGAGGTGATGTTGATTGACTCTGGCAAAAAAGCCGAGCTAGGCGAAAAAGACTGGGTAGTGGTACGCGAAAGATTATTTAGCGTAGATAAACATGCCACGCCGCGAGTGATTATTAGTGTGCTGATGTTGCGTGAAGGCTTTGACGTGAATAATATTTGCGTGATTGTGCCGTTACGTTCTAGCCAAGCGCAGATTTTATTGGAGCAAACGATTGGCCGTGGTTTGCGCCTAATGTGGCGTGACGATGAATACACCGACCTTAAACGCGAAAACCGTGAACGCATCAACAACGGGCAAGAGCCATCCAGTCTGATTGATATTTTATCTA
>JAYTRW010000309.1:0-1251 GCA_043745985.1 Methylotenera sp. | reverse complement strand
CAAGTTTTAATAGGAGTTATTTATGTCTACATTCAACAACAAAAATTTATGGCAAGGCGCTGTTTTAATTGGTTTAATCATGCTTACTCGTATGAATCACTTTGGTGACAATGTGTATTTGCCTGATGCAACCTTAGCAGCCTTATTTTTAGGTGGCTTGCTGATTACTCGGGGCAGCTGGTTGGCACTTGCAATCGCTGTGGCATTCGGTATGGATTTTTATGCATTAGGTTTTAAAGGTGTTTCAGATTACTGCATGTCACTCGGCTACTGGGGTTTAATTCCGACTTACGCCGCTGTGTGGGGTGCGGGTCGTTGGTTAGCTAAACGTGAGCAACCATTTGCAGCATTACCTTATGCAACAGTTGGTTGGGCTGCTGCAAGCGTAGCTTTTGTGCTGTCAAATGCATTTTGGTATAGCTTTTCAGACAAAGTAGATACACTAACCGTAGTTGAATTTACGCAACGTGTAGCAAAATACTACACACCTTATGTAGGATTTGCATTGATGTATTTAGGTGCGGCTTGGCTAGTAATGAAAGCCTTACCAAAGCTGAGTTTAGGTGCAAACGCAACTTCTGCATAAACCACAGCGATACCAATCAAACCGCGTTAGAACTTAATTCTAGCGCGGTTTTTTTATGAAAATTAGTTATGACACCATCTGAAAACAAGCTCAACTTACTAAACGAACGGCATTTAGCACGCATGCAGCGTAAAAAAGCGGTGGTGGATGCTAGCATTAACGCGGCACAAACCTCTCGCGGTTTGCTATTGATTAATACGGGGAATGGCAAAGGTAAATCTACCGCTGCCTTTGGTTTGCTCGCCCGTTCATTGGGGCATCGCATGAAGGCTGTAGTAGTTCAATTTATCAAAGGCCGCTCTGATACAGGAGAAGAAGCCTTTTTTCGCAATGCAACCAACCTTACTTGGCATGTGATGGGCGATGGCTTTACTTGGGAAACGCAAGATGCTGAGCGCGATAAGCAATCAGCACGCGCCGCTTGGCAGATGGTATGTGAATATTTACAAGACGAAACGATAGATTTGGTTATTTTAGATGAGTTTACTTACGCGCTTAAATATCAATGGTTAACTATTGAGGAAGTCATTGAGGCCTTAGAATCACGCCCTATCATGCAACATGTGGTCATCACTGGTCGCGCCGCACCTGATGCTTTAATTACCATTGCCGATACGGTCAGTGAAATCAATTTAGTGAAACATGCGTTTAAGGATGGCGTGCAG
>JAYTRW010000308.1:0-1252 GCA_043745985.1 Methylotenera sp. | reverse complement strand
CACTTACGATGCATAAGCCATATTCAGATAAACCTTGCGCAAACGCCTCAGCATTTTTTTCACCTTGTACGGAGGCGTTGCGGCTACCAACAATCGCGATACTAGGTTGATTGAGTAAAGTTAGATTGCCTTTTGCGTACAAAAAAGCTGGAGGGTCGGTAATTTCAAGCAGTGCTTGGGGGTATTGTGTGTCCGCAAGTGTGACTAGATGATTATGAGGCTGAGATAGCCAGCGCAGTGAGTCTCTAAGAGCTTCATGATTAACACCTTTTGTGATTTCCGCTGCAATGACATCTGAAACAACTTCTTTTAGTTGGCTATAACTAGCGTCAAAAATATTGCTAGGATTGCCGAAAGTTTTGAGCAGTTGGCAAAACGTTTGTGAGCCAATGCCATGAATGCTACTTAAGGCTATCCACAGTGATTTTTCTACAAGTGCATCGCCGTAGGCATCATCACTGCGGTTTTCTTGCATAAGCGCTTATATTAAGGTGTTGTTACAACATCAAGCGTGTTGATGGGTTGTGATGCTTGCATGATTAAAGCATATGACACATTTTCAAATACGCGGAATACCATCAATAAGCCAATTCGCTCATCAGGTAGTTTAAACATGCCAGGCTCAAGTCCAGAGGCTGATTTAGTATTCTTTGCACCTTTTTCTTTAACGTATTCAGGATCTTTAATCACGTTTCCATAGCGATTAATTGCCAGTACATGTCCAACCTCTATGCCATCTTTAGTTCCACGGCTAATCGACACTATGCTTTGTGGGCCTGCTTCAGCAAGACCACCATAAACCTTAATGATGCGACCTGATATTGCAGAGTCTGGTGCATGCGGTACAAAGTTGGTAACGACTTCATCACCAGTCGGCACCAATCGGTCTTTAACAAAAATCTCTTCTTTAGCTTTGGTAATGTCTGCGCTAGCTGGCTCCCCATATTTAGTAATTTTGGTGTCGCCCAAATAGATAGCTTCTATACCTAATAATTTTTTAGTGTCAGGGTCTACTAAGTTGTCGCCTGGGCGATAAACATACCAATTGAGGTTGCCGCCTTCTTCGATTTTATTGATATAAACACGCGTACCAGGGCTAAGTACTACACGGTTATCTTGGCCTGCGATGATTCTAGGTGATTTATCCAGTTGATCTTTTTCAATCACTAACGGTTGATTTAAGAAAGGTACGATTGCCTTGAGCTGAATGGTGGAAATGGCTGTTTTATCCAACGGCTCTTCAACTGCACCT
>JAYTRW010000307.1:0-1252 GCA_043745985.1 Methylotenera sp. | reverse complement strand
CGCCAGTAGAGGCGGTAGTGTTAGATGAAATGCCAGTGACAAAAAATTCATCTGTACCGACTTTAAGCACTGCTTTTTGGTTGTTAATGGTTGCAATTCTTGGGCTAGAAAGCACTTGCACATCACCTTGTGTTTCTAAGAATGAGAGTAGGGCAGCAAAATTAGCGCCTTGTAGAGCTACTGCAAATAGAGGACCACCAAGTGCAGTTGTTGCGGCGTTGGCAATCACCGTGCCAGATGTTGCACCTAAATCACCGCTAAAAAGTCTACCATTGCCTGTACTGGATAGTTGAGTGTTGGCATTCAAATTACCTACAATCCCCGTATTTGAGCCGCTTTTGCCGAATACAGACCAGTTTACGCCGCTTTGAGATTGGTCATTCAGTTGTACGTTCATGATTTTTGCTTCTAATATTACTTGGCGCTCTATGGTAACTTGCATTAAACGTAAGAACGCTTCCACATTACGTACTTCCGCCGGCATTGCACGTACCATAATGACGCCAGACTGTACGTTGACGACAACACGACGACCATTTTCATTGCCTACAATGCCATTAAGTGAATCCGTTAAGTCTTTCCAAAAATCATTATTAGTGGTGGTAGCAATGCTGCTGCTAATCATAGAGGCATGATTGGCTGAGCGGCTTGAGTTGGTTGTAGTCGTTGAGCCAGTACTTTGACCTGAACTACCACCATCGCTTACTGAACCAGAAGTTACGCGAGTGTCAGATGAACCTTTACGTTGGCCGACAATATAGTTCACTTGGAATACGCGTGTTTGGATTGATTGAGGCTCAATAAAAATACGAGTGCCTTCTACTTTGTATTCATAACCATATAACTCGCGCAGCGAATCAAGTGCCTCAAACACCGTAACGTCTTTCAGGTTCACTGAAATCGTGCCAGTTAAATCTTGGGAAACCAACATGCTGTAACGCGTGCCACTTACAATTCCCATCAACACTTGGCTGGCAGGCGCATTGCTAATGACTAAATCAAAACGTTGCTCTAGTTGTTTAGCTGAAGCTCTCGGCATGGCAATTTTTAAAGGTGGTAACAATGCGTCGTTAATCGCTTTGGAGGTAGTTGTAGGGGCTTTCACTTCTGCTGCTTGTTTTAACTCATTTTTTATTTTATTGAGCGTGGCATTAGGTTGAGGTTCATTGGTCGCGCAGCCACTTAGCAACAACGTTTGGCTAAGTATTAATGTGAGTAATGCTGATAATCGTATTGGTAATTTTTGCATGAT
>JAYTRW010000306.1:0-1255 GCA_043745985.1 Methylotenera sp. | reverse complement strand
GACTGATTATCATCTACCCTGTACCTACCCACTGAGTTTTGTGGTTGATCTGGCTCCCAACATTCAGGGCATACTCTAATATTGATTAACTTAGTATTGACCATTAACTTTCTTAGCTCATGT
The DNA here is from genome assembly GCA_043745985.1 of Methylotenera sp. GTDB lineage: Bacteria > Pseudomonadota > Gammaproteobacteria > Burkholderiales > Methylophilaceae > Methylotenera. The sequence goes on along the minus strand of JAYTRW010000306.1, from coordinate 1,132 downwards.
AGCCTATAGGTTAGTCCACACCTATCACATATAGCATTCGCAAGTTTTCCAACAGCTTTCATTACATACCACTTATATAAGGAATTACTTTCATTGAGACTCTTTCCCGATCTTCTTCAATAGCAATGCTCCATTGCTCCTCATAGATTGACTTTAACATATCTACACGGTCTGTTAATGATGGGTCTTTCATCGCTATGTAATAGGCTAACCCAGCTATCAGTGGGTTTAAAAACCTATCTGGTACATCCATAGTTAGCTGACCAGCATCACCTGAATCTTGCACTCTACGCATACGCCAATACACTAATGTATACACATTGCTCACACTTGGAACAGGCCACATGGTTACTGTTGGGCTTATTTTCCTACTTGTATAATACTGTGATGGCAGCCCCACCACGTTCTTTTGCGAGAGTCCTGAGTACTGACTCAACCCCATACGTTGCAGTGAGTTATCACTTTGCGCAGTTCCAGTACTGGTACGCAGCACGGCTTCAATAATATCAATAGTGCCTGTAGGCAACGTGTAGGTCGCAGTATTCGCAATGAGTGGGATGCTAAGCTCTTCAATAGTCCATAGGTTGACTTGTTTGGACGCCCATTCAAGCATTAGCAAGTTTAAACTGCGCCTAGCTGTTCTTATGGAGTATCCACTTTTAAGTTCTTTGCCCGCACGTTCAAAAGCCTCTTCAAATATTTCTGAGAGGTCTAAATTAAATGCAGTGGTTCCTGAGATAGCCATTATTTATGAGGTGTAGTTGAAAAGGAAGGACTACCAAAAGTGTTGTATTGTGTAGCTCCAGTATTAATACCAAACCCACTATTGTTATACCCACCAAAGATGTTACGCGTATTGTTTTGATTGAACCTTAATTCAGCCGCTGCTTTAGCTGCTGCCGCTTCTGCTGCTTGTTGAGCTGCTACTTGCTGATTATATTGATTCGTATATGCGCTCATTTGCTGGGCTAACGCATTAGGGTCATATTGACTATGGTTTAACCCTAATTGGTCATTAGTTAATAACTGACCTACCGTTTGTTGTGGCTGCTGTGGTTGTTGCTGCCCCATGTTAGCATTAAAATGAAACCCATTTGAGTAGTCTTGTGGCTGCATTTGTGGCTGTTGAGGC
>JAYTRW010000305.1:0-12897 GCA_043745985.1 Methylotenera sp. | reverse complement strand
AAATTTGGTTAGCTTGCAAATTCAGTAACCCACTTAATGCTTCACAAGTTTGTTTTGCACGATTCAAGCCATCTTCACCCGTACCCGCATTTGCGTTACCTGTATTCACCATCAAAGCACGAATACTCGACTTTTGCGCAAGAAAGTCTTTACATAAAATCACTGGTGCCGCGCAGAACTGATTCAGGGTAAATACGCCAGCCACCTTGCTGCCTTCAACCAATGCCATCACCAAGACATCTTTACGATTTGGTTTACGCACATGCGCCTCAGCAAAACCTAATTGAACACCTTTAACAGGCAATAGTGATGCGGCTTGCGGGGAGTTTAGTTTAACGGGCATAGCAATTTTCCATAATGATCAATGTGGGTATTTTAACGTATTAGTTAGCTTGTGCTGATTAGTAGTTTGTACTGAATATATCAAACGAGATTTTAAATATATAAGATTTAAAGCCCAGCAGCTTCCCCTGACTCAGCTTGATGTTGCTCTACACGATTTCGACCTAAGCGCTTGGCTTGCAACAAGGCATTGTCTGCAGCTTCAATAAGATCGAAAACACTGCCAAGATGGGATAAGAAGCTCTACCCGCACTGAATGTAGCATGAATGACGCCACCTACATAATGATGCGTGAAACGCGCAAAATCTTGCCTAATTTTATCAATAATAACGGCGGCTTGGCTTGCACCAACGCCTAGCAAACTAATAATATACTCTTCGCCGCCATAGCGTCCAATCAAGTCAATTGCGCGTAAACGGCCTTTAAGTAAATAAGCCAGAGTGCGTATCACCAAATCACCCACTGGGTGACCATAAGAGTCATTAATAGATTTAAAGTGGTCAATATCGAGCATGACTACCGCCATTTCTTGACCTAGCGATAAATCTCGCAACATGTCTGCCAACTTAGTTTTAGAACTCGCATGGTTAAGCAAGCCTGTTAAGCCATCCATTTGTGTAGAGCGCTGCATCTCATGATAGCGAGAAATTTTAGCCTCTACTACAGCAGCTAATAACACAGGGTTAAACGGCTTCATTAAGAACTGGTCGCCACCCAACCTGAGCGCCTTGCATACTAACTTCAGAGTCAGCAGACAAATATACAATAGGAATGGTCGCATAAGCTTCTGTTTGGCGTAGTAGACGCGTAGCTTCCACGCCATTAAATTTCGGCATGTGCATATCCATCAAAATCAAATCTGGTCTGTATATCTCAAGTGCATCGAATAGCTTATCTGGACTATTGATAGAAAAAGTATCAATATCATACTGAGCCAGCGTTCTTTCTATCGACGCTAAAGCAACTCTAGAGTCATCCACTACCAACACTTGGCTTTTTTCTTGAGGTGCAGTCTTTACTAAATCTAAAATGCGACTGAGCACCATGGTTGAGTGATTTTTAATAGGAATAGTCGCATCCACACCAGCACGCATCAACTTAACTATCGATTCAGGCTTTAATGGCTCGCCTAAATAGAGCATTTGACTAGAGAAAAACTGTTGATGCAATTGGGCAATGAGCAGGAGTTGTTGCTCTGTCGCATCGACATTGACACTCATAAAAATTACCGCTAAGGGTGCGCTGTCGATTGCTGGATTGTCTTCCCAAGCGATAATTTCAATTTTAAAGCCAAAAAAAGACAATTGCTCTTTGAGCTCATTCGCAACATCAAAGCCATGGTTATCAGCGACTACTAAGACATTGCGTGGTTTTATCCATGGATCGTCTTTAGTCTCAATAAAGGCATTGCTGCGCCATTTTTCTTGGTGGCGGCAGGCTTCTTGCGACAACAACATTGATTCAACCATGCCATTTAGTGTGTCAATTTTCTTTTGTATGCTTTCTTGATCATCACTTGAGATTGGGTGTGCGCTCTCGGTAGAAAGTTTGGCGAAAGCCTCGCTTTCCAACCCTTCGCACAAACGTGCTAAACCAGACATGCGTAAGCGATTAAAGCTATCCACCAAGCTGTTAACGGCTACGATAAATTCAATAGACTGCTCAAACTTACCCTCAAGCAGATAGCGCTTCCAGTGACTGTTCATCGCTGCAAGGCGCTCAGAAAAAGAGTCTTTCACTATAGTACCCATCATCAATACCCTTTACTGCAATAAAGAAACAACGGCGTAATCAAGTGCAAAGCGCGACACCTGATTTATTAGAGCGCTCTTTCGTTGAAAAAGAAGTGCATCACTACAGCTTACGCCAAGTTGTGCCTTGCGCAGTATCCTCCAATACTATACCTGCCTCCAGCAATTGCTTTCTAATCGCATCGGCTTCAGCAAAATTTTTGTTCTTTTTAGCATTTACTCTAGCCAATATTAATGTGTCTACATCAAGCAGTTGTACATCGTCACCCTGCAAAAACATATCTGCATCACGTTGCAATAGACCCAAAACACCAGCTAAGTTTTTGAGTAAGGCCGCAACTTCCAATGACTTGGTTTTATTCACTTCATTCGCCAAATCAAATAATACTGCCATCGCTTCTGGCGTATTGAAGTCATCATCCATCGCCTCTTTAAAACGTGCTGCATCAGGATGCTGCCAATCAATCGCAACATCAGCAACTGCGTGCCCACGTAAAGATGTATACAAACGGGTGAGCGCTGACTTTGCATCATCCAAATGTTGGTCAGAATAATTAAGCGGGCTGCGATAGTGCGCGCGCAAAATAAAGAACCTAATCACTTCCGCATCGTATTTTTCCAACACGGTGCGAATGGTAAAAAAGTTGCCTAAAGATTTCGACATCTTTTCTTCATCCACCCGTACGAAACCATTATGCATCCAATAATTCACCATTTGGCAAGGTTCGCCATCATGACTGTGAGCCGCTTCTGACTGCGCAATTTCATTTTCATGATGCGGAAATTGCAAATCTTGGCCGCCACCATGAATATCAAAATGCTCACCGAGATGGTGCGAACTCATCGCAGAACATTCAATATGCCAGCCTGGACGGCCTTTTCCGCCATTAGGGCCGCCAAAAGGCGAATCCCAGCTTGGCTCATTTGGTTTAACTGATTTCCACAACACAAAATCCATGGGATCTTTTTTATGCGTATCAACTTCTACGCGCTCACCTGCGCGCAAATCCTCGAGTGACTTGCCTGATAATTTGCCATAGCCTTCAAAGTTATTCACCGAATAGAATACGTCACCATTTGCAGCTACGTAGGCAAAACCTTTTTCAATTAAGGCTGAAATCATTTGTATCATGCCATCGATGAATTCCGTGGCTTTCGGTTCAATATCAGGGCGAATAATACCAAGTTTTGCAGAGTCTTCATCCATTGCATCAATAAAGCGCTGGGTTAATTGAGCTATCGTTTCACCACTCTCATTTGCGCGTTTAATAATTTTGTCATCAATATCTGTGATATTACGCACATAGTTAACGGCATAGCCAGAACTGCGCAACCAACGGCTGACCATATCGAACACCACCATCACGCGCGCATGGCCTAAATGGCAATAGTCATAAACGGTCATACCACAGACATACATACTCACTTTTCCAGCGACAATTGGCGTGAATGTTTGTTTTTCACGAGCGAGCGTATTGTAAATTTTTAGCATAATCTGATGGTTAAACGAGAATTAAAAGAAATTGTAAATGAATAGTTGTTAAGTAAACGAATGATTTAGAAGTTTTTGCTAAATATATGCCAATAATCTCAAATGAGCTATTGGATGTTAGCTAGGCTATTGATAGAATTACGCTTTGTCATTTAACTAGAAAAAGTATATCACAATGAATAAGTATATTTCTTTGCTCAACGCTTTAATCACACGGTCTTTCTTGGTAGTCGCCGTGAGTTTATTAGCGCCTGCGGCACACGCAGACGAGCTTAAAGATATTTCACAACTTGCAGATCAAGGTCAAGCTGCTGTTGCTATTGAACGCTTGAATACCTATATTCTTGCTAATCCAAAAAATGCACAAGCCATGTTCATGAAAGGCGTTTTACTGGCAGAACAAGGCCGTCGCGATGAAGCCATTCGCACATTTACTGATGTGACTGAAAAATTTCCGAACTTACCTGAACCATACAATAACTTAGCAGTACTTTATGCTGATCAAGGTCAATTCGATAAAGCTAGAAAAGCACTTGAAACTGCAATAAAAACTCACCCAAGCTATGCCACTGCGCATGAAAACTTAGGTGACATTTATGCGCGTATGGCTTCTGAAGCTTACGACAAAGCGCTGCAACTAGATACCAGCAACACTCGCGCAGAAGGCAAGTTATCCATGATCAAAGACTTATTTGGTACAGGTAACAAAACTACACTCGCCTCTAAAGAGCCAGCTAAAGTAGCGAACCCTATTCGTCCGGCAGATACAAAACCTGCTGATGTTAAAAAAGTAGCGGTAGCTTCGACCAAAACAAGCGTTGAGCCTACAAAAGTAGAGCCAACTAAAAATGTTGAGCCTGCCAAAAATAACGATGCAAACATTACCTCTGCTGTGAATAATTGGGCACAAGCATGGTCAGCAAAAAATCTTGATCAGTATTTTGCAAGTTATGGCGCTAGTTTCCAACCAGCAAAAGGTGAAAGCCGCAAAGCTTGGGAGCAACAACGTCGCGAGCGCATTACTAGACCAGCTAAAATCAATGTTGATGTATCAAACATCAACATTACTTCTACAGAGGCCAACAGTGCTAAAGTACGCTTCAAACAATCATACCGTGCTGACTCTAAACCGATTTACACTACCAAAACACTGGTGATGAAAAAAGAAGGTAACAACTGGTTCATTGAGCAAGAAATTGCTGGCAACTAACACTTATTAGTTCAGTTCACAAGCCTCAAAAATAAAGTTGCATGTCATTGCCGACGGCAGATTTATTTTGGCTTTTGCAGATGTTACTTCACTGCAGTTTTATAAGGTAATTTGTTGAGAAATGGCTTTAAATAAAGGTTTAACATACGTACTATTGGCGGCGATTACTCTTGTGCCGTGGAATGCGACGGCGGTCAATAGCTACAGTTTGAGCAATTTATTGCATAAACCTGAGTTACGCTCATTAACTGGCATAGCGGAGAATCTGCTAGTAAAAAGTTTGCTAGAGATTACACAGGGTAAAAACCAGCAAGCGCTAAACACCGTGGATGAGCTTATCCAGAAAATCCCCAACTTCAAACTTGCCTACCTCGTACGTGGTGATTTACTGATGGCTCAAGCACAACATTTGCAGGCTTTTGGTAACGCCAATGTGAATCAAGCTGATGCAGTTAAAGATCTGCAAGCTGAAGCACGTGTAAGAATTGAGCGTTATTTATCTAATGAAAATTTAGATAAATTACCTAATTTACTCCTCGCTCCCAATAATCAACAAAGCCATCTGATTGTAGTTGATACTGATAAATCGCGCTTATATTTGTATAAAAATAACGGTGGCAATTTGAGCTATGTTGCCGACTATTATGTGACGGTAGGCAAAAATGGCGTAGGCAAAAAAACTGAAGGTGACAAACGCACGCCAATTGGCGTTTATTTTGCCAGCACTAAATTAACCAAGCCACTAGCCGATATGTATGGCAATGGTGCTTACCCACTGAACTACCCTAACGAGTGGGATGTGCAGCATAACAGAAGTGGCTCTGGTATTTGGTTGCACGGCACACCTAGCACCACCTATAGCAGACCACCTAACGCAAGTGACGGCTGCGTTGTATTGACCAACCAAGACTTAAATGCCATTGCGCCGATACTGCAAACAGGTAAAACGCCTGTAATTATTGCGAATCATTTAAAGTGGATAGATGCAGATAACACAAGCGCAGACAAAGATGTTTTACAAGTGGCGATTAGTCACTGGCTGAGCGACTGGAAGTCACAAAACACGCAAAAATACCTTTCGCATTATTCCCGTGAGTTCTCTACTGATGGCATCAACTTCCAGCAATGGTCAGACCATAAATTTACTGTGCAGGCAAGTAAGCCAAAAGTTGATATTGCATTATCTAACATCAGCATGTTTGCCTACCCTGATGCAGATAAGAAATTAGTAGTAGTAGACTTTACACAAGACTTTAAGAGTCCATCCTTAAGCAATAAAATGCAAAAGCGCCAATACTGGATTCAAGAAGATAATACTTGGAAAATCATCTACGAAGGTTCAGCTTAAGTTGCCATCTTAAGCCTCCATAACGTTTGCTTTAACCTTAAGGAAGTCTATGCGTAAATTTTATGCTGTTGTCATACTTGCAGTTTCTTCAACGCTGGCGTTGCTTAGCACGCCAACACTAGCCGCCAACCCTCAAGTGACATTCGAAACAAATCGCGGTAATTTTGTTGTTGAGCTATATCCTGAAAAGGCGCCTAAAACGGTAGCCAACTTCTTAAAATATGTGAACTCTGGTTTCTACAAAGAGACTATTTTTCACCGTGTCATTAATCACTTTATGATACAGGGCGGTGGTTTTAATGCTGACATGTCTGAAAAGCAAGCACTCGCGCCTATTAGCAACGAGGCAGCTAACGGGCTACAAAATGAAATTGGTACGATTGCCATGGCCAGAACCAGTGACCCAGATTCAGCAACAGCTCAATTTTTCATCAACCTTGAGAACAATGTTCCACTAAACTATCAAGGTCCAGACCCAGAACTTATCGGATATTGCGTATTTGGTCGTGTATTAAAAGGCATGGATGTCGTGCGTGAAATTGGCATTACTCCAACAATAAACGTCGGGCCATATTATGACGTTCCAAAATCAGCAATATTGATACATCAAGTTAAACTCAACACCAACGCAACTAACAACTAGGCCTTTAGAGGCTTTATTTACACTCTTAAAATTAAGGATATTTTGTGGTTAAACTACTTACAAATTTTGGCGAAATTACTCTTGAACTCGATGCAGAAAAAGCACCAATTACCGTAGCAAATTTTTTGCAATATGTAGACAATGGTTTTTATGATGGCACGATTTTTCACCGTGTGATTGATGGCTTTATGATTCAAGGCGGTGGTTTTGATACAACGATGAATCAAAAAGAATCTGCAGACGAAATTAAGAATGAAGCAGACAATGGCCTAGTAAATGATCAATACACTATTGCGATGGCTCGCACTTCTGCGCCACATTCAGCCAGCAATCAATTCTTTATTAACGCTGGTAATAATGATTTCCTGAACCATTCTGCACCTACCAGCAGCGGCTGGGGTTACTGTGTTTTCGGTAAAGTGACAGCAGGTATGGACATTGTTGATAAAATCAAAAAAGTAAAAACTGGCAGCAAAAAAGGCCATCAAGATGTGCCTGTAGAGAATGTCATCATTGAAAAAGCAACACGCTGCTAATGCTTGTAGCGTTAAACTGTAGTCTAGCAATCATATTGGATTACGCTGTTTAACATGAAGAGTCTCGGAGATAAATCGGACAATCAATTAAGTCAAAGCTTAATGGGTCACAGCCTGTTTATCTCCGATCTACATTTATGCGCCAGTCGGCCACATATTACTGCGGCGTTTCTAGACTTTCTAAAAAGTACTGCATCAAAAGCAGTTGCACTTTATATTCTAGGTGATTTATTTGAATACTGGGCGGGCGACGATGATATTCAAGACCCCCATCATCAACCTATAATAAAAGCGCTTAAGCGCCTCTCTGACGATAGCATTAAGCTTTACTTAATGCATGGTAATCGTGACTTTCTAATTTCCAACGTGTTTTGTAATGCTACGGGAATGACTTTATTGCCTGATCCTAGCCTCATCAATCTACATGGCAAAACTGTTTTACTCAGTCATGGCGATGACTTATGCACCGATGATGTTGAATACCAAAAATTCAGGTTACAAGTGCGCGCAGCTAAATGGCAAGAAGATTTTCTGACATTACCGTTACAAGTCAGAAAAGACCAAATTGAAACTATCCGTAAGCGTAGTGAGCATGAAAAATCACAGAAATCCATGCAAATCATGGATGTTAATCAAGCAGCTGTTGACCACGTATTAAAAACATTCCACTATCCTGAGCTGCTAATCCACGGTCACACACACAGACCCAACGAACACCATATTCAATTAGACGGTCACAATATCACAAGATGGGTATTAGGTGATTGGTACGAACAAGGCAGCTACCTTAGCTGCGACCAGTTTGGCTGTAAGGCCATGTCACTACTATAAGCAACACCCGTATTTAGGGTTGGTACCCAGGAATCTTAGACTCATCAACATCATCGATCTGCTCAGGCTCTAAGAATTGTTCAGCGTATCTCAAGTAAACTTTTTCACGCACAAAAATATCAAACAAATCAGGGTCTATATGATGATCTACTTTCATCTTGCCTAAAATATATAATGATTCTGATAGCGTTTTAGCCTTCTTGTATGGCCTATCTTTTGAAGTAAGCGCCTCAAAAATGTCCGCAATCCCCATTACACGTGCTGGAACCGACATTTGCTCACGTGTTAATCCTTTTGGGTAACCTCGACCATCCATACGCTCATGATGGCCACAGGCGTATTCTGGTACACGTTTTAAGCCATTTGGATAAGGCAAAGAATCTAGCATGTGTATGGTGACAACGATATGATTATTAATAATCTCTCGCTCTTCTTGGGTCAGCGTGCCACGTGTAATATTCAGGTTATAGACTTCATTTTCACTCAAAAATGGCCTTGAGTCACCATTTGCATCGACTAACTGATAGGCCGCAATGTTAATTACTCGCTGCTGATCTTCATCCGTCATAGATTCGCTGCCGAAATTAGACCTTCTTAAAAACCGCAGGTCTTCATCACATTGCTGATTAAACGCGATTAACTGAGAGTCTAACTTTGCAACATCTTGCACCTGCCCATTTTTCAATGCTTCTACCTGTTTTTTCAGGATGTCACACTCTACTTGCTTTTTAAGCAATTCAAACCGCTGATCAACCAAATCAATACGGTCGAATATTCCAGACAACTTTGTGGGTTTATCCATCACAGACTCTGGCGTGGTGACTTTACCGCAGTCATGCAACCAGCCAGCAATCTTCAACTCGTAAAACTCTTTTTCATTGAGCGTAAAATCTTTAAGTGGCCCTTCTTTAACATCAATTGCAGCTTGCGCTAACATCAAAGTAAGCTCTGGCACACGCCTGCAATGTCCGCCAGTGTAAGGAGATTTTTGGTCAATGGCTTCCGCCATCAATTCAATAAAGGCTTCGAAGAGGCCTTTCAAACCTTCAATCAAATTCTGGTTGGTCATCGCAACCGCAGCTTGTGAGGCTAACGATTCAACCAAGCTCTGATTAGCCTGCGAGAAAGGAATAATTTCTTGTGTATCGATATCAATCGCATTGATGAGCTGAAGTACGCCGATGACTTCTGACTCATGGTTTTTCATCGGAATCGTTAAAAATGATTGAGAGTGATAGCCAGTTTTCTCATCAAATTTACGCGTACCAGTAAAGTCGAAATTTTGAGCGCTATAAGCATTTTCAATATTGACGGTTTTATCATTCACAGTCGCGTATGCTGCCACCGTGGTTAAATTCGGCCTACCATCATCTAAATACAAAGGGATAGGCAAAAATGGAATTTCCTTGCCTGTCGTTCCACCCATCGCAAGTGCCAGCGTTTTATTACGCATAATCTCAAATTTAAGATGCTTATCATCCGTAATGGTGTATAGCGTGCCGCCATCTGCGTTGGTAATTTCCTGCGCGCCGAGCAATATCGTTTCTAATAGGCGTTTATTATCTCGCTCAGCCGAAAGCGCAACACCTATCGTGTTCAAGCGCTCAAGTCGCTTTAGTAAATAAGGGTGCTGTTGATCTATCATGCTATTGAGTTAATCATAATGCTTAGTCTGAAGGTGATTTTCATATTGATTAATTCAGACTAAACTTTGTCTAAATAAAATTCCATTTTCACGCCTGCAAGCTCTATCACATCATGATCGCTCAGTTCGAATGCCTGCGAACCAATAGAGTCACCATTGACGATAGGAAACACTTTCCCTTCAACATGCGTAACGAAGTAACCCTGTGGGCGTTTAGTAATAACGGCTACCTGCACACCAGTTTTACCTAAAGTGGTAAGTGCTTTATTAAGAATCAGCTCGCGCCCAACGCTAGTGCCGTTTAACACTTGTATTCTACCAGTCGCTATCGCAGGCGCAGGTTTTTCAGCTAATGGTAATGCTGGGTTCTCTAAGATGACTGAATCTGACACTGCAGAACTGACCTCCACTCTAGATTCGGCTTGAGCCTGTACTTTCATCATTTCAGTTAATTCTGCTGGGCGAAGAAAGACGGTTTTTTCAAAACCTGAATCGCTGCTGCCTTGATTTTGCGACTTTGCTTCATTGATAAATTTCAATTGATGCTTGCCAAATGAAATCAAATCTCCAGGCTGCAACAAATAGCTTTTGACCAACTTGGCATTCACTTCGGTGCCATTTGTACTCTCTTTATCTTCGATATAAAAGTCATTACTCTTCTTTAATATCACCGCATGTTCACCACTCACGGCTAGATTATCGATATGAATGTCATTCGTTGGTCGTCGACCAATGGTAGTGTGCGCTTTATCGAGTTGAAATTCATTCAAAATCTTATCATCTAAAGTAAAAATCAGCTTAGCCATTATCCACCCTGCTATTTTAACCAACTAAAAAAGTTATCGCGCCAGGTCTTAGTGTACTCAAAAGACTCTTTTACCTTAATAAGTATGACAGAAATATTATCTTCCCCACCATTTTCATTTGCCAACTGCACTAGCGCTTTTGCGGAAGCGTTGATATCTGGCATGAGCCTGTTAAGCGCAGACTCAATGATCTCATCATCTACTAAATCACTTAAACCATCCGAGCAAGCTAGGTATACATCACCCACCTCAACATCATGCTCGTTCAGTTCCAACTCAGCTTCTGTATCAACGCCCAAAGCTCGTGTGACTAAATTTTTATTGACTGAGTATTTTGCTTGTTCGGGCGTAATAAGACCTGATTTAATCTGCTCTTGCAATAATGAATGGTCTTCCGTTATTTGGCTTAATACTTGGTCGCGTAGCCTATACATGCGCGAATCGCCAATATGCCCAACGAGCAATTTTTTATTAGTAAAAACCCCTACAACAAGCGTGGTGCCCATACCAGCACACTGTGGCTGAGATTGAGAAACACTATAAATGACTTCGTTAGCACTTTTAACTGCATCAAAAATCAACTGCGCCACTGCTTGCTTACCTAATGCCGAATCAATTTTTCCAGACTGCTGATTTGCCAAGCCTTCCATCAACTCGGCGGTAATACTGAGCACCGCCATTTCACTTGCTACTTCACCCGCTCTGTAACCACCCATGCCATCAGCAAGTACGATAAAACCTATGGAGTCATCACTAGCAATTGCATCTTCGTTATGGTCACGCTGCAAACCAACATCCGTTAAACGCACAATTTCTAGCACGCCACTGAAACTCATGTTAGCTGACTAGCCCGATGTTAGCGCAGCATGAACCCAGGACCTTCAACACTTCTTCGCAAAGGTTATGCTGCAAGATTAACAACATAATGGAGTCAGAAATTTTAAGGGCATAAGCATCTCATTAACTATCAATTTCCATCGCAAATTAGTGCGCAATTTTTTAATAGCCTAAATGCTTAAAAGTCGAGCGATATTAATTCTTATTATTTAAAACTTCTGAAGCACGTACATCAGCAGCCAATTTATCTAACACGCCGTTGATATATTTATGACCATCAACCCCGCCATATATCTTGGCTAACTCTACGCCCTCATTAATCACTACTCGATATGGAATACTCATATCGAACATCAATTCACAACCAGAAATTTGTAAAATGGCGTGTTCTATTGGGCTTAACTCACTGACTTTTCGGTCAATAAATGCGGCCATTTTTTCATCAAGTTCAGCAGCATGCTCACCAACAGCTTCAAGTAACTGTTTAAAATAAGCTTCATCGGCCTTGGCGTAATCTGGGTCTTCTGCCATATCACGGTACACTGCACTCATTTCGGACTGATTCAACATACCGCGATAAACCGCTTTTAATACCAACTCGCGTGATTTTCTACGGTTTTGACCAGATTTCTTTTTAGCTGATGGCTTTTTTGCTACATTTTTTTGATCAGTTACCGTTTCAACGACTAAACTAGTTAATGAAACGTCATTCTCAGCCATCATAGTGATCTAACCAAATTAGCCATTTCAATGGCTACTTGTGCGGCTTCAGCACCTTTAATATGCATACGCGCAATCGCTTGATCATCGTCCTCAGTAGTCAGCACGGCATTAGCCACAGGAATGCCCGTGTTAAATTGCACTTCAGAAATACCGCGCGCCGATTCATTAGAAACCACTTCAAAATGGTAAGTCTCACCGCGAATAATTGCACCTAATGCAATCAAGGCATCGAATTTTTCGCTAATCGCCATGTGTTGCAAAACCAGTGGTGTTTCTAATGCGCCCGGCACGGTTGCAATGGTAATGTCATCGCTTGCAACACCTAACTTCAACAGTTCAGCGGTACATGCACTAAGTAAACCATCGCCAATATCACTGTTAAATCGGGAAAGCACTACACCGATTTGCAGACCTGTTCCATCTAAGTTCTTTTCAATTTCTCTCACGTTTTATCCTTAAGCGCTACGGCACAATTCACAAAACGGTATTTTACCGCATATCGCTACTAATGATTTAGTAAAATGCTGACGTACGCGCTATACAACTGATTTAATGAAATAATCCCCAAGCCTTTTGTACGGTACTCCAAACACCATAACTAATCGGAATCAACACCAAGGCCCACGCAAGCACTACCAACATTGGATGGCTAGCCGATTTCGAGGTGTTATTCAGCGAGCTACCTGTCATCGAGCCACTTGCATTTGTCGCCTCAGATTTTTCATGCGCTAA
>JAYTRW010000304.1:0-12938 GCA_043745985.1 Methylotenera sp. | reverse complement strand
AAGAAGTGCGCGAAGGTATCAAACAGTTTGCTAACTGGCCTACTATTCCACAGCTTTACATTAAAGGCGAGTTTGTTGGCGGTTCAGACATCATGCGCGCTATGTATGAAAGTGGTGAGCTTCAAACGATGTTAGGCTCTATAAGTAAAAGCGAAGCTAAGTAATTGGAAAAGTTAATCATACAAGGCGGTAGCCGCCTCAATGGTGAAGTCACTATCTCTGGCGCAAAAAATGCAGCTTTGCCGATTTTATGTGCATCGTTATTGGCCGAAACACCTTTGCATTTAAGTAGTATTGCGGCGTTAAAAGATATCGATACCACGATTAAATTACTCGATATGATGGGTGTTAAAATCACACGCAATACTAGTGAAGTGACTTTAGATGCCAGTGACGTGACTTCTTTTGAAGCCACTTACGAAATGGTGAAAACCATGCGTGCCTCTATTTTGGTGTTAGGCCCATTATTGGCGCGTTTTGGTACTGCACGAGTTTCATTGCCTGGCGGCTGTGCCATTGGTTCACGTCCTGTAGATTTGCACATCAAAGGCTTGCAAGCCATGGGTGCTGCAATACATATCACACATGGTTATATTCAAGCGAGTACTTTGCATTTGCCTAATCGTCGTTTGCAAGGTGCACGCTACTATATGGATATGGTCACCGTGACAGGTACGGAAAACCTGATGATGGCAGCTGCATTGGCTGAAGGCACAACTGTGCTGGAAAATGCTGCTAAAGAACCTGAAGTGGTCGACTTGGCTGAGATGCTGATTAAAATGGGTGCAAATATCACTGGTGCAGGAACTGATGTCATCACGATTATCGGCGTAGAAAAACTTAATGGCACCACACATAACGTAGTATGTGACCGTATTGAAGCGGGCACTTACATGGTAGCCGCCGCAATGACCGGTGGCGAGGTTAAATTGCTTAATGCTCGTGCCGACTTGCTAGATGCAGTGATAGAAAAACTGCGCGACGCGGGCGCAACGGTAACGAGTGATGCAAATAGTATTACTGTTAAAAGTGATGGCAAGCTTAAAGCTGTAAATATCCGCACAGCGCCACACCCAGCTTTTCCAACGGATATGCAAGCCCAGTTTATGGCGCTTAACACGGTTGCTGAAGGCGTAGCCAAAGTCACTGAAACCATTTTCGAAAATCGTTTTATGCACGTGCAAGAAATGCAGCGCATGGGCGCTGATATTAGTATTGATGGTAATACAGCGTTAGTTAAAGGTATTGAGTTCTTAGATGGCGCAACTGTCATGGCAACAGACTTACGCGCTTCTGCAAGCTTAGTGCTTGCAGGTTTAGTTGCACGTGGCGAAACTGTGATTGAGCGCATTTACCACCTAGACCGTGGTTACGAGCATTTAGAAGCCAAATTAAATGCGCTTGGCGCAAACGTAAAAAGAGTTTAAACATGATTACCATTGCCCTCTCAAAAGGCCGTATCTTTGAAGAAACCACGCCACTCTTGGCAGCGGCGGGTATACATCCAGCAGAAGATCCTGAATCTTCACGCAAACTGATTATCGGTACCAATCGTGAAGATGTACGTTTGATTATTGTCCGTGCAAGTGATGTGCCGACTTACGTGCAATATGGCGCGGCTGATTTAGGCATTGCAGGTAAAGATGTGCTTGATGAGCATGGTGGTGAAGGTTTATATCAGCCAATTGACTTGCAAATTGCCAAATGTAAAATGATGGTGGCAGTGCGCGAAGATTTTGATTATTTTGCGTCGATCCGTAGTGGTGCGCGTTTAAAAGTAGTGACTAAATACGTTAAAACAGCGCGCGAACACTTTGCGGCAAAGGGTATGCATGTAGACCTTATTAAGCTTTATGGCTCAATGGAATTGGGCCCTTTGGTCGGTTTGGCGGATGTGATTGTCGATTTAGTCAGTACAGGTGGAACTTTACGCGCAAATAACCTCAAAGCTGTAGAAGAAGTCGGCGACATAAGTTCTAGATTGGTCGTGAACCAAGCTTCACTTAAGCTGAATCGAGGCAAAATCCAGCCAATTATGGATGCGTTTACCAACGCGATTGCTTCCAAGCCTTAGATTAAATACATAAGATTTAGATTAAATATAGGTCAAATAGCATGAAGATAAGACGTTTTTCTACCACAGATGTAGATTTTGATGGCAATTTAAAAGCCTTGCTCGCCTTTGAAACTGCGCAAGACGACAGTATTGATGTTGTAGTGGCTGATATTCTTAAAGACGTTAAAAAACGTGGTGATGCAGCGGTTTTAGAATATACCAACCGCTTTGATAAAACGAATGCGGCTAGTTTGCCTGATTTGGAAATTAACCAAGCAGAACTTACTGCTGCATTGAATGGTTTGCCAACTGAGCAGCGTGATGCTTTAAAAACTGCTGCAGACCGCGTGCGTAGTTATCACGAAAAACAATTGATGTCTTCTTGGAGTTATACCGAAGCTGATGGTACTTTGCTTGGGCAACAAGTTACTTCGTTAGACCGTGTTGGTTTATATGTACCTGGTGGTAAAGCGGCTTATCCATCATCTGTGTTGATGAATGCAATCCCAGCCAAAGTGGCAGGTGTTAAAGAGCTTATCATGGTCGTACCTACGCCAAATGGCGAGCGCAATCAGTTGGTGTTGGCTGCTGCTGCGATTTCTGGCGTTGACCGCGTATTTTGCCTCGGTGGCGCGCAAGCCGTAGGTGCTTTGGCTTATGGTACTGAAACAGTGCCGCAAGTGGATAAAGTAGTTGGTCCTGGTAATGCCTATGTGGCAGCTGCTAAACGCCGAGTATTCGGTGTTGTCGGAATTGATATGGTGGCAGGGCCATCAGAAATTTTAGTCATCTGCGATGGCAAAACCAACCCAGATTGGGTAGCGATGGATTTATTTAGCCAGGCCGAGCATGACGAATTAGCGCAAGCCATTTTATTGAGCCCAGATGCGGACTTCTTAGATAAAGTGAATGCAAGTATTTTAAAATTAGTTGAAGAAATGCCACGTAAAGACATTATTCGTACTTCATTGACAGATCGTGGTGCTTTGATTCAAGTGCGTGATTTGGCGGAGGCTGCAAAAATCTGTAATTACATTGCACCAGAACATTTGGAATTATCAATGGATGAGCCCTTAGCATTCAGTAAAACCATCAAGCATGCAGGCGCTATCTTTATGGGTCGCAACACCTGTGAGGCGCTTGGAGATTACTGCGCGGGGCCAAACCATGTGTTGCCAACTTCGCGTACAGCACGTTTTTCATCGCCGCTAGGGGTGTATGATTTCCAAAAACGTTCAAGCCTAATCATGGTGTCAGCTGAAGGCGCACAAACGTTAGGCAAAGTAGCCGCGACTTTGGCGTATGGCGAAGGCTTACAAGCGCATGCTAGGTCAGCTGAGTATAGGTTAAAAAGCTAAACCAATATGAGTAAATTTTGGAGTGATGTTGTACACAAGCTTACGCCTTATGTACCAGGTGAGCAGCCTAAATTAGATAATCTAGTGAAGCTCAATACCAACGAGAACCCTTATGGTCCAAGCCCTAAGGTCATAGTGGCACTAAAGCTTGAAGCGGCAGATTCACTGCGTTTATATCCAGACCCAAACTCAGATGCACTGAAAGCCGCGATCGCGGAAGTACACCATTTGCAAGCTAAGCAAGTGTTTGTCGGTAATGGCTCAGATGAAGTCTTAGCACATGTATTTCAAGCGCTGTTAAAGCATAGCCGGCCATTGCTGTTTCCTGATATTACCTACAGTTTCTACCCAGTATATTGCGGTTTGTATGACATCGAATACCAAAAAATTCCTTTAGCGGAAGATTTTTCAATCAACATTGATGATTACGATCAGCCCAATGGCGGCATCATTTTTCCAAATCCGAATGCACCTACAGGCATTCCACTATCGTTAGCGACTATTGAAAAACTACTAAAAAAGAATACGCAGTCAGTTGTAGTGATTGATGAGGCGTACGTTGATTTTGGTACCGAATCTGCGGTTAGCTTAATTAATACTTATCCTAATTTATTGGTGACGCACACTTTGTCTAAAGCGCGCTCATTAGCTGGTTTGCGTGTTGGGTATGCCTTAGGTCATCCAGATTTAATCGAAGCATTGATACGCGTGAAAGACAGCTTCAATTCTTATCCAATTGACCGTTTCGCTTCTGCTGGCGCGATTGCTGCTATGCAAGATACTGCGTATTTTGAAGAAACATGCAGCAAAGTCATTGCAACACGTGAAGCTCTAGTTAAAGATTTAACGCAGTTGGGTTTTGAGGTGTTGCCATCAGGTGCAAACTTTATTTTTGCTAAACATCGAGTTAAAGATGGTGCAGAACTGACCGCCTTGCTCCGTCAGAAAAATATTATTGTGCGTCATTTTAAATCACCAAGTCGCGTAGCCCCTTACTTGCGCATTACCATTGGGACTGATGCTCAGTCAAAAGCACTTATTGACACACTGACAGAGCTATTTTTAGAGACTTAAGTCAAAAGAAAGAACTAGCTTAGTCGGTATTATTGACACTATCTTCAGTGATGAAATGCTAGGAAATCACCAAAACATTAAAAATAAGCAAAAAAAGTTTTTAATTTCACATTAAGTGCGTGTTATTATCGCAAAATGTGTGTTTTTCTACACAATAAAAAATTAACTCACTTTGTATTTTTAATCTAAATAAATCACTTATGATTTATTTTTAGTTGGAGGATGTAGCATGGCTCAAACCCAAATGGCATTAGATTCATTAGATTTCGACGGTACCGTCGCTTTAGCAACCAAAGTTGCTCCACACGTAGATATTTTGGAAATTGGTACACCATGCATTAAGCATAACGGTATCAAATTGTTAGAAGTTTTACGCGCTAAGTTCCCA
This sequence comes from Methylotenera sp., assembly GCA_043745985.1. Lineage (GTDB taxonomy): Bacteria > Pseudomonadota > Gammaproteobacteria > Burkholderiales > Methylophilaceae > Methylotenera. Next base: position 8,062 of record JAYTRW010000304.1, on the reverse strand, counting down.
AATAACAAAATTTTGGTTGACTTAAAAACAATGGATGCTGGTTTCTATGAAGCTGAGCCATTCTACAAAGCTGGTGCTGACATTTGTACAGTTCTTGGCACTGCTGATATCGGTACAATCAAAGGTGTAATCGATGTTGCTAACAAGTACGGCAAAAAAGCTCAAGTTGATTTGATTAACGTTGCTGATAAGAAAACGCGTACTATTGAAGTGGCTAAATTAGGCGCACACATCATTGGTGTTCATACTGGTTTAGATCAACAAGCTGCTGGTCAAACACCATTCAATGACTTAGCTATGGTTGCAGGTTTAAACTTAGGCGTTGATATTTCAGTTGCTGGTGGCGTTAAAGCGGCTACAACACAACAAGTTAAAGATGCTGGCGCAACAATCATTGTTGCCGGTGCGGCTATCTACGGTGCTGCTGACCCTGCTGCTGCTGCTGCTGAAATTACAGCAATCGCTCACGGTGGTGCTGCAAGTGCTAGTGGCGTTAAAAAATTCCTTCCATGGATTATCGGCGCTGCTGTTTTAGTATTGCTATTTGCTTTACTAGGTGGCAAAAAACCAGAAGCTACTGAAGCTCCAGCTGTTGAAGCTCCAGCTGCAACTGCTCCTGTTGAAGCTGCGCCAGCGGAAGCGGCACCAGCTGTTGAAGCTGCCCCTGCAGAAGCTGCACCAGAAGCTGCTAAATAATTATTGATTACTGCATATCACTTAGTTTATGGTCAGCTAAGTGATGAAAATGTAATTAAGTAGTTAGCGTAAGCTGATGAATATGAAGCCTAGTAAAGATATTGTTATCTTGCTAGGCTTTGTTCTTTTCTTAAGATTCGTGCTTATTAAGTCATTCTCTAATAAATATGGAATGTTGTTCGCTTTAATGACTGCAAAAAGACCAATAGTATCTGGTTTAGGTTAAAATATTTACTTATCAATTTATATGCACTTTAGCTTAAGTGATTCAATATGCGCTCTGCAGAAGTAGTTAGAAATACCTTAGAAACACAAATCACAGTCGCTATTAATTTAGATGGTACTGGAGTTTCACAATTCAGTACTGGTTTAGGCTTTTTAGATCACATGATAGACCAAATCGCCCGTCACGGTATGATGGATATTAGCGTAAACGCTAAAGGTGATTTGCACATTGACGCTCATCACACTGTTGAAGATATTGGCATTACCCTTGGGCAAGCGTTCGCTAAAGCGATAGGTGATAAAAAAGGCATACGTCGTTATGGTCACGCTTATGTGCCATTGGATGAGGCTTTGTCGCGTGTGGTACTAGACATCTCTGGACGACCAGGCTTGGAGTTTGGTTGCGTATTTACGCGTGCTTCAATAGGTGAGTTCGATGTTGATTTAATCCATGAGTTCTTTCAAGGCTTTGTAAATCACGCCAATGTCACTTTGCATATTGATAACCTAAAAGGCCATAATGCTCATCATCAAGCCGAAACGATTTTTAAAGCGTTTGGACGTGCATTGCGTGTAGCTGTTGAGCTAGATTCGCGCATGGCAGGTATTATGCCATCCACCAAAGGAAGTTTATAAAGCTAAAGCCCTTGTAACGCTTGAGCTGCAACCCATGAAAATTGTAGTATGAAAAAAATTGATATAGCAGTGGTTGACTACGGCATGGGCAATTTGCGTTCAGTGTCTAAAGCACTAGAGCATGTTGCACCCAATAAAAACGTGGTGGTGACCAGCAACCCTGTCGATATAGCAAATGCTGAACGCATCGTGTTCCCCGGTCAGGGGGCGATGCCAGATTGTATTCGCGAGCTAGATGCTAGAGGCTTGCGCAATTCAGTGATGCATGCCGCCAGCAATAAGCCATTTCTAGGCATTTGCATTGGTTTGCAAATGCTATTTGAACATTCTGAAGAAGGCGATACTGCTGGATTGGGCTTGTTTAAAGGCAGTGTTAAGCGCTTTGCTGCGTCTGAAATGCATGATGTGAATGGTGCGAAATTAAAAGTACCGCATATGGGTTGGAATCAGGTCTATCAAAACCAACAATCAGAAGCACATGCCTTATGGAACAATATAGAAGACGGTACGCGTTTTTACTATGTGCATAGTTATTATGTGCAGCCTGATGATGTACGCATTGTTGGCGGTTATAGCGAGTATCCCAAACGGTTTACTAGCGTGATAGCACAGGATAATTTGTTCGCAGTGCAGTTTCACCCAGAAAAAAGTGCAACGGCAGGCTTGCAAATGTTAAGCAATTTCGTAAACTGGTTACCTTAAATAAAGGTAAGCTTGAAGTTATTTTTACAATATTTTTTAATCACTTCATTTCAATTATTATTAAATAAATCAATATTAAATCATTATGTTAATTATCCCAGCAATTGATCTTAAAGACGGCCACTGTGTAAGACTGAAACAAGGCTTAATGGAGGAATCCACCGTATTTTCTGAAGACCCAAGTGCCATGGCACGTCATTGGGTAGATAGCGGTGGTAAACGCTTACATTTAGTCGATTTAAACGGCGCATTTGCAGGTAAACCTGTCAATGAAGCTGCGATTAAGTCTATTGTTCGCGCGGTTGGTGGTGAAATTCCTATTCAACTCGGCGGCGGTATTCGCGACCTTGAAACGATAGAGCGTTATTTAGATAACGGTATTGACTATGTGATTATCGGCACCGCAGCGGTAAAGAACCCAGGTTTCTTGCATGAGGCTTGTGATGCGTTTCCTGGTCAAATTATCGTTGGCTTAGATGCAAAAGAAGGCAAAGTCGCTGTGGATGGCTGGTCAAAACTGACAGGCCATGATGTGATTGATTTAGCGAAAAAATTCGAAGGCTATGGCGTGAGCTCAATCGTTTACACCGACATCGGCCGTGATGGTATGTTAACCGGCGTGAATATTGAAGCGACTGTCGCTTTAGCCCAAGCGTTAACAATCCCAGTGATTGCTTCTGGTGGCGTGACTAATTTAGACGATGTACGTAAGCTTTGTGCCGTAGCGGCAGAAGGTATTATTGGAACAATAACTGGTCGTGCAATTTACGAAGGTACGTTGGATTTTACTGCGGCACAACAACTGGCAGATGAATTAAGTGCTCGCTAAACGCATTATTCCTTGTCTAGATGTGACTGATGGGCGCGTAGTTAAAGGCATTAACTTTTTAGAGTTACGCGACGCGGGTGACCCTGTTGAAATTGCTAAGCGCTACGATGACCAAGGTGCCGATGAGCTCACATTTTTAGATATTACCGCCAGCTCAGATAACCGAGGATTGATTCTACATATTATTGAAAAAGTTGCTTCCCAAGTTTTTATACCATTAACTGTGGGTGGCGGTGTACGTGAAGTTGAGGATGTGCGCAGGTTATTAAATGCTGGTGCAGATAAAGTCAGCATTAACACTACCGCAGTGCTCAACCCGCAAATGGTGCAAGATGCGGCAAGTCGATTTGGTTCGCAATGTATTGTAGTTGCGATTGACGCAAAAAAAGTAGATAACCAGCCTTTTGAGTGGGAAGTGTTTACTCACGGAGGGCGCAAAGCCACTGGCTTGGATGCCGTGAAATGGGCTGAATATATGGCTAAATTAGGTGCTGGCGAATTGTTAGTCACTAGCATGGATAGAGATGGCACAAAAATTGGCTTTAACAACCCATTAAATCGAGCCATTTCAAATGCGGTAGATGTGCCGATTATCGCTTCTGGCGGCGTGGGAAATTTGCAGCATTTGGTTGATGGCGTGAACGAAGGCGGCGCTGATGCGGTACTGGCTGCGAGTATTTTTCACTATGGTGAGTATACGGTTAAACAAGCCAAAGAATATATGCAAAGAAATGGTATTGAGGTCAGGCTTTGAGTTGGTTAGATGATGTTAGCTGGGATGCAAGCGGTCTTGTGCCAGTCATCGCGCAAGAACATGACACGGGGCGCATACTCATGTTTGCCTGGATGAATCGCGAAGCCTTGCAATTGACCAATGATACTAAGCAAGCTGTGTATTGGTCACGTTCACGCAATAAATTATGGCGCAAAGGTGAAGAGTCAGGTCATGTACAACGTGTGCATGAGATTCGCCTAGACTGCGATGAAGACGTCATTCTGATTAATGTAGAACAAGTCGGTGGTATTGCTTGTCATACTGGAAGACATAACTGTTTTTTTAAAAAGCTTGAGAATGACGAGTGGCTTGTAGATCAGCCTGTTATCAAGAACCCAGAAGAAATATACTCGGAAGTTAAAAAAAGTGAATGACACATTAAACCGTTTGGCTGAACTGCTTGAGCAGCGGAAGAGTGCGGATCCGCAGAGTTCTTATGTGGCTAAACTCTATGCCAAAGGCATGGATAGCATACTCAAAAAAGTCGGTGAAGAGGCGGCGGAAACTATTATTGCGGCGAAGAATGGCGATAATGAGCATCTTATCTACGAGACTGCAGATTTATGGTTTCATACCTTGGTGATGTTGGCTCAGGCTGGCTTAAAACCTCAAGACATTTTGGACGAACTGGCAAGGCGCGAAGGCCTATCAGGCTTGGTAGAAAAGGCTTCTAGAGCAGAAGAGGGCGCAAAATAATGAGTGCTGACTGTATTTTTTGTAAGATAGTTGATGGCAGTATTCCGGCAAAGAGAATCTATGAAGATGACGATGTAATTGCTTTTAATGACATTAATCCATCCGCTAGAGTACATTTTTTAATTGTGCCAAAATTGCATATTGAAAGCCTAGACAGTTGTGAAGCGCATCATCAAGCTTTGCTTGGAAAAATGCTTTTACTTGCACCTAAACTTGCAAAAGAGCAAGGTTTGGCTGGTTTCAAAACGCTGATCAATACAGGTAAAGATGGCGGTCAGTTAGTATTTCATATTCATGTGCATGTGCTAGGTGGCGGTAATGTGCCACTTAAAGTTTAATTATATTTCTGGAGAGTTATCATGGGTTCATTTAGCATTTGGCATTGGTTAATTGTTTTGCTGATCGTGGTATTGGTATTCGGGACTAAAAAACTAAAAAACATCGGCGGCGATGTAGGTGGCGCAGTCAATGAGTTCAAAAAAGCGATGCATGATGATAAAGTTGCTGATAACAAAGAGACTAGTAATACTATCGAAGGCGAAGTAACGAACAAAACTAAGCAATAACAGATATGTTTGATGTTTCATTCTCAGAGTTAATCGTTATTGCAGTGGTGGCTTTGATTGTAATCGGCCCAGAAAAACTGCCTAAAGTGGCGCGTACGCTAGGCGCGCTTGCTGGCCGCATGCAACGATATGTGGCGCAAGTGAAAGAAGAAGTGAGCCGAGATGTACGTTTTCAAGAGTTGCAGCAGTTGCAGCAAGAGATACAAGAAACGGTCACTAGAACTAAAGAGACTATTGAGTCAAGTGTGCAAAATAGCATAGATGAGGTTTCTAAGGAGGTTTCTGAGTTTAAATTAGAAGCTAGCCATCCGAAAGCGCCAGAATTACAAAATATCGATGTGAATTCTACTGGTGTTAAACCCAATGGTGTGAAATCTGCAGATACAAAACCTAAAGCCAAAAGAACCCGCACTAGAAAAGTTCCAACTACAGAATAAACCCTAGTGACCCCTACAGATAACTTCATTTCACACTTAATTGAGTTGCGCGACCGCTTATTGCGCATCGTGCTGGGCTTTATTATCGTCTTCATCGGATTTTTCCCATTTGCCAATAAGATTTACGCGCTGTTGGCAGCACCTTTGCTAAGCAAATTACCAGCAGGTGGCCAGATGATAGCCACGGCGGTTACCACGCCATTTTTTGTGCCGATGAAAGTGGCCATGATGGCAGCATTTATTGTTTCATTACCGCATACCATGTATCAAGTTTGGGCGTTTATAGCGCCTGGGCTTTATTCGCATGAAAAGAAATTCATGATTCCAACGATTATTGCCAGTAGCTTGCTGTTTTTAGCGGGCATGGCATTTGCCTATTTTGCGGTGTTTCCTGTAGTTTTTGGGTTCATTGTAGGCTCGGCGCCGAAAGGTGTTGCGGTAATGACGGACATAGGTAACTACTTGGATTTTGTCTTAACGCTTTTTTTTGCTTTTGGTTTGGCGTTTCAAGTGCCAATCGCCGTGGTGATGACTGTGCGTTTTGGTTGGTTAACAGTCGCTCAGCTTAAAGAGGCGCGTGGCTATGTGGTGGTTGCTGCGTTTATCATCGGAGCGATATTCACCCCCCCAGATATTATTTCTCAGTTTATGTTAGCTATGCCAATCTGGATGTTATTTGAGCTTGGCTTAATTGTGGCGTCATTCACTAAGCAAGCCCCAACGGAGACTATACTGCCGCCAAGATCATAAGGCTGCTGACTTTAGAGCGAGGAGAGGGTTAATCGCTTACTCTTTCACTACGGCAGGTTTTGGACGCTTGCCAATCAGTACGGCGATGTTTAGTCTTTGTTCTGCCCTTGCGATTTTGAATGTCGCTTTCTGGTTGGGCGGGAGTGCTGCAATTAAATTCAGCATGTTGCTTGTGTCAGCAATCGGTTTGTTGTCAATCGTCAATAAAATATCACCTGCGTGTAGCCCTGCTTTTTCTGCAGGACTGTTCTTGAGTACGCCGGCGATTAATGCCCCTTCCGCCGCCTGTAGTTTGAATGATTCAGCAAGTTCAGGGGTGATGTCTTGCGCCTCAATACCTATCCAACCCCTAGTCACATTACCTTGGCTGACAATTTGTTCCATGACTTGGCGCGCCAAGGTCGCAGGAATAGCGAAGCCGATACCCATAGACCCACCGCTGCGAGAGTATATGGCGCTGTTAATGCCAACTAGGCTTCCGTCGGTATCTATCAAGGCGCCACCTGAGTTACCTGGGTTGATTGAGGCATCTGTCTGAATAAAGTTTTCAAAAGTATTAATGCCTAAATGGTTGCGACCAAGCGCGCTGATGATACCTTGCGTTACTGTTTGACCAACGCCAAAAGGGTTGCCAATAGCTAAAACTACATCACCAACACTTAATTTATCTGAGCTGGCAAAAGTGATTGCAGGTAAATTGTCCGCTTCAATTTTAATTAAAGCTAAATCGGTATCGGGGTCTGTGCCGACTACCTTGGCGGACATTTTACGCCCATCTGCAAGTGCAATTTCGATTTCGTCTGCCGAGGCTACCACGTGATTATTCGTTAAAATTAAACCTTGCTCGCTGACGATAACACCAGATCCAAGGCTATTCTCAGGTTGCGCCTGAGCATCAGGGTCATCCAATTGGTCGCCAAAAAATTGACGGAAAGCGGGGTCATCTAAATATTTTTGATGCGGATTGTCAGGCGCCTTTTTGCTAGTGAAAATATTCACTACAGATGGCATTGCTTTTTTAACGGCTTGGCTATAAGAGCTAGCTAAATTTCTGCTAGGTTCAGCCTGCTTTAACGATGACGTATTATTAGGTTTTGCCAGAATGTTTTCTAACAAGCTAGGAAAGAAAAGCCGCAATACAAAAACCAGTGCTAAACAAACTGTGACTGTTTGAGCAAAAATGAGCCATAATTTTTTATGTAGTTGATTGTTCATTTTGGTGCTTATATATTGTGAAGGTTGAGTTGTGGTAGAAAAGCCGCGTTCATTAAATGATGATTATATCAATTTGAAGTTAATGTTGCGTTTGTTTGAGTAATGTCATGTATGCAATCTAATATCAGGCTATTCTAGCGAATATTCAAGAGTGATGTGATAAAAAGGCCGTAAAAATGGTAAAGCTGGATGAGTTGCTTCATTATACCCAAGAACTCCTGCAAATTGAGCGCTTCAAAGACTACTGCCCTAATGGCTTGCAGGTAGAGGGGCGACCAGAAATTAGGAAAATAGTCACTGGCGTGAGTGCCAGTATGGCGTTATTAGAGGCCGCCAACCAAGCTGATGCTGATTTAATTTTAGTGCATCATGGCTATTTTTGGCGTAATGAAGATCCTAGAGTGGTAGGTATTAAACGCAATCGATTAGCATTTCTGCTAAAAAATGACTTGAACTTAATGGCATATCACTTGCCATTAGATGCTCATGCTGAGTTTGGCAACAATGTGCAGCTTGGCCGAGTGTTGGGAATTAG
>JAYTRW010000303.1:0-1264 GCA_043745985.1 Methylotenera sp. | reverse complement strand
CTTTTGTAATACCAAGCAACACATATTCAAATTCAGCTGGGCGTTTATTTTCAAGAACGACTTGCTCATTTTGCGACAATAAATCTGCACGCTCAACTTGCTCACCCATAATGAAGGTTGTATCGCCAGCATCTGTCACTCGTACACGACGTAGCATTTGGCGCACAATCACTTCAATATGCTTATCGTTAATCTTCACACCTTGTAAACGATAAACGTCTTGCACTTCATCGATAATATAACGTGCTAAAGCTTCACGGCCTTGTAAGCGCAGAATATCTTGCGGTTCAGCTGGACCATCAACAATGCTCTCACCTTTAGTCACTACTTGGCCATCATGCGCCGTTACGTGTTTATCTTTAGGTATCAAGAACTCGCTGGTGATGCCATCTAAATCAGTAATCACTAAACGTTGTTTACCTTTAGTATCCTTACCGAACGACACTGTACCTGTCACTTCAGCCAACATACCTGCATCTTTTGGTGAACGCGCTTCAAACAACTCAGCTACGCGTGGAAGACCCCCAGTAATATCACGTGTTTTAGATGACTCTTGCGGAATACGCGCAATCACTTCACCAACGCCTACTGCTTGACCATCTTTAACAGTAATAATACAACCCAGCTGGAATGTTGTATTGACTGACTGCTCGCTACCCGTAATTTTCACTTCAACACCATTAGCATCCAACAATTTAACTTGTGGACGAAGACCTTTAGTTTGGCCCGCACGTTGTTTAGGATCGATTACCACCAATGATGACAAACCTGTCACATCATCAATTTGCTTAGCAACGGTAATACCTTCTTCCACGTTTTCAAATTTAATTTGACCCGCGTATTCAGTAATAATTGGGCGGGTATGTGGATCCCATGTTGCAATCGCTTGACCCGCTTTTACTGTTTTACCGTCAGTGATTTGCAACGTTGCACCGTATGGCACTTTATGACGCTCACGCTCACGACCATTTTCATCAGCAATTAATACTTCACCATTACGTGAAATTACCACTTGCTCATTACGCGCATTCGTTACATAACGCATCGTAGAAGTGAAGTTCAACACACCATTAGACTTACCTTCAACTTGTGACACTGAAGCCGCACGTGACGCCGCACCACCAATGTGGAACGTACGCATTGTTAGTTGCGTACCAGGCTCACCGATTGATTGCGCCGCAATCACACCTACAGCTTCACCCATACTAATCAATTTACCGCGACCTAAGTCACGGCCATAACATTTAGCACAGATGCCGTAACG
>JAYTRW010000302.1:0-4316 GCA_043745985.1 Methylotenera sp. | reverse complement strand
AAACTAGCGCATCTAATACGGCGCCACGATTGCCGCCCGAGAAGAAAAAGTCCGTATTCGGGGTGATTTTGAATGGCGGCTCTTTTAAGCCAAAGTGCGGGTAATACAAATGGTTTCCGTTGGTCTATTCTAGTTTTCGTCAGTGTTACTCATGCGGCTATACAGCGTGGTGCGATTCACATTGAGCAGCTTTGCCGCTTGGCTTAAATTGCCATGCGTCATTTGCATTGCCGCTTCAATATAAGCGCGCTCCCAGCTTTTAAGTACCAAATCCAAACTCACATTGGCTTGACGCTGCAAATGACGTTTTGCTTGCGCCGTCATACCAGCGGCATCATTAATATTTAATGTTTCTGAACCTGACGTTGATGATTCTGGCTCAGATAAATCAAACTCGGCAACCAATTGAGTCGCATTGAGCGTTTTGCTGGAATATTTCGCAATTAAGCGAATCACGATATTTCTGAGTTCGCGTACATTACCTGGAAACTTATAATCCAGCCAACGCGCTTGCGCAGCTTCATCTAACACAAATGGCGCCTGACCTATCTGTTGCGCATAAAATTGAGTGAAATGCTCACGCAGCAAATGCTTATCATCACCCAAATCTCTTACAGGTGGCACATGCACGGCAAATACACTTAAACGGTGATATAAATCAGACCTGAATTTACCTGCGCGCACTTCGGCACGTAAGTCACGGTTAGTTGCGGCCACAATACGCGCTTGACTCTTACGCGTCTGTGTTTCGCCTATACGCTGATATTCGCCATTTTCAAGTACGCGTAGCAGTTTAGCTTGCAACTCTAAAGGTAACTCGCCAATTTCATCTAAGAAAAGCGTACCTTCGCTGGCATCTTCAAAATAGCCAGCATGTGCAGCAATAGCGCCGGTAAACGCGCCTTTGGTATGCCCAAACAATATAGATTCAGCCAATAATGGCGAAATTGCAGCACAATTGACTGACAAATAGGGATGCAGCATACGCTTACTCGCATGATGAAAACTACCCGCAACCAGCTCTTTACCACTACCAGACTCACCTTCAATCAACACAGGGAAAGGCGAATCAGCAAATTGTGTAATTTGCATGCGCAATGCTTGCATAGGCAAACTATCGCCCAACAGACCGTCGAACTCTAGCTCAGCCTTCACTTCATTGAGCTCAACATCTTGCACCTTGAGCGATTGAAGCAGCATGTCTTTGAGCTTTTCAACATCGCAAGGTTTTGCAATGAAGTCTACTGCACCTAAAGTCAGCGCACGCTTGACGTTAGCATCGTCACTTTGACCAGACAGCACATGAATTTTAATAGTTGGAGAATGCGCTAACAGTGCGCTAATGACTTTAAAGCCCTCTTCAGGCGTGTGTGGTGATGGAGGAAGACCTAAATCAACCAATGCCAAGGCTGGCATACTATCCTGCTGTTGAAGTAAACTTTTTAATTGTGCATAAGACTCTGCGACGCAGACTTCAAAGTACTTACTCAACACGAAATGCAGCGTATCCGTAATTAAAGGATCATCATCAATAATCATTAACACTGGACGAAGTGCCGCCATCAATTTAGACCTTTGCATAAAATTTAACAACTTCAACAACCAATACTACTATAGCCTGAAAGGCCATATGTATCAATTATTTTGCCATATGAATTTTAACATTTTAGTTGAGGGAACTAGATCTTAAGACATCGCTAATAAACGGCCTTAAATGATGTGAATACACGCAAACGTAGTATCAAATCTCCGAATGAAATCTTTCATCCTTGATGACTTAAACTAAAAAAGCTCTATGTCACCTTCTTTTTTATTTTCTTGTAAGGAACCATCGGCTATCAGCTGTTCATAAAAACAGATTCTGTTTCGCCCATTATTTTTTGCGAAATATAGCGCTAAATCCGAGTGGTCAATTAACTGACTCGGAAGATCGTATGCAAAAATCTCAGTATAACCTGCACTCACAGTTACCTTCCCAGCCTGGGGGAAGTTAAACTGACCCACCTTTTCTCTAAATCGATTGAGGATATTGGGAATATCATCATGGCTCAAGCATTCGAATACACCTACGAACTCTTCACCACCAAAGCGAAAAATTGGATCGCTACTTCTGAAAGTTTGCGTCATTAACTGAGAAAATAAAAGCAAAACCTCGTCACCAATCAAATGACCAAACTCATCGTTCACTCTCTTAAAATGATCGATATCAAAAATCGCCAAAAAATGTACCTGATCAGCTTTATCATTTTTGAGTTTAGCCTTTTCTTGCATTTGCACCAAAATCTTATTGATTTTGTAATCAAAAGTTTTACGATTAAGCAAGCCAGTTAAGGTGTCACGCTCATTATCATTAATAAGCCCCGTGAAGTTTTGATATATCTTTAACAGTGAAGTGATGACGTCATGCAACTGGGGGTCACAAACCATTGCCTCTATCGCAATAATTGCAACCGTATGATCCTTTGTATTCTTAACTGGATACAGCCTGATTGCAGATTTGCCTGCTTGCTCATGCATACAATATCTACCCGACTTAAAACAATCAATCAGTAATTGCTTAAACGGTAATGAAAAATTACATTGCTCAGCACTTTTCCCAATAACAATAGCTGAAAGCAGCTGCTTTCTAGTATCGTCAGGGTGATAAATAACAACGGTCTTAGCATTATCGTCATCAGACGCATCCACCAATTCAAACAACGCCTCTGCCAAGGATTGCTCCAGCGCCAAAACATCGCGCTCATTTGTGAGCGTAATAAGCTTGTTTAAAACTGAATGTGTGTTGACAGTATTCAAAATGAGCGGTTAATTCATTTAGATTCGCATCTCAGAACGTCTAAATTGAACTCTTAAGTTACTAATGAATTTTGAATACTACAGTAAAATTGGCTATGCAATTAAATGGAGACGCGTAGAAGTACCGCTTAATTCTGCACTTTAATCTGAATTACTAGCTAAAATCACCTTAGTTACATTGTAATGGTCTAATAAATTGCGACACCTGTTAATTGCGGTGGTTGTGCCAGATAACGTGCTATTTGAAGGTGGCGCTGGCGAAGCGGTGCGCAAAAAACTATTAGAAACAACCGAGTTGCATACCATTTTGCGCTTACCCACTGGTATTTTTTACGCAAATGGCGTGAAAGCGAATGTGCTTTTCTTTGATAACCACGAAGCCAGCAAAGAGCCTTGGACTAAAGAGGTGTGGTTTTACGACTATCGCACTAACATTCACCACACACTAAAAAAGAAACCTTTACGTTTTGATGATTTGGAAGATTTTGTCAAATACTACAACCCGCAGAATCGCTATGAACGTAAAGGGTTATGGGATGAACAAAGTAATCCTGAAGGTCGCTGGCGTAATTTTAGTTACGAGCAAATAGTTGCTAGAGATAAAACCAGCTTAGATATATTTTGGCTTAAAGATAAAAGATCTCGCTGATCTGGATAACTTACCTGAACCTGATGTATTGGCGGATGAGATTATTCAAAATATCGAGGCTGGATTAGAAAGCTTTAGGGCGATTGCGGAAATCATCTCAATAAAACTATAGAGTGATTAAAAAAATTTGATTTGAGTTAAAAAATAGAATGCGGGGGTGTAAATAATTTTGTGTAAACGTCATTTTGCAGGAAGCTGCTATTTTCAGAAATAATGACGATACCCAAAGCTTTACCCAATGATTTAATTGTTGAATTAAAGGCAATTATAAAAAGCCAGAATTACTAATTGGCGAGAATGAAGTGTTTCGCCTTGATAGCTACAAATTTTGCATTAAACTTTAGGAGCGAGTTGATTGCTTACATTTAAATGCACCAAGAAAGTTCAAGACTGTCTGTCGCTTTCGGAAGCTGATTTGACTCATACGCAAATGCAATCCAGTAGCTTACTGGGAACTTGGTACGTCAATCAGCTGGTCATTGATCGTCGTAAAGTATTTCTCTTCATGAATGAAAAAACATTGCTTTCATTCATTGCCCTCGGCGCTAAAAAGTCTAGAACGCTCAAACAGGATTCCCCCGCCATATTTTTGTTGCAGTTTTTTCATTTGATGAAATTCTTAGAGCTACCACTTGAAAAATCTAATCAACTAATTGATGATTATTTTAAGTCAGAATTTCGTAAAACAGATAGCCGCACTTTGTTGGGAAACATGAATGAACTTGCTAAACTCTACGAGCATGTCATTTATTATCATGGTGGATTTAATCACTGGGCGGTTTCAAGGTTGAAGTGCAAGAAGTGCAGCATGATGCTGCCTAAAATCAAATGCGTCTGGTGTGAACAACTCCGCAGGGCATTTGAACCCTAA